>NZ_CACZDK010000035.1 GCF_902779965.1 Fibrobacter succinogenes
GGACGTTCCGGCTGGTGACCAGGGTACTGGCGCTCGCGAAATCGGTTACATGTTCGGTCAGTACAAGCGCATCCGCAACGAATTTGTGGGCGTTCTCACTGGTAAGGGCCTCTCCTACGGTGGTTCTCTCGCTCGTACCGAAGCTACCGGTTACGGCCTCTGCTACTTCACTCGCGAAATGCTCAAGGACCTCGCTAACGACTCCTTTGAAGGCAAGACTGTCGTGATCTCTGGTTCTGGTAACGTTGCTCAGTTCGCTTGCCAGAAGGCAACTCAGCTCGGTGCTAAGGTTGTTACCGTTTCTGACTCCAACGGCTACATCTACGACCCGAACGGCATCAATCTCGACGTCGTTCTCGACCTCAAGAACAACAAGCGCGCTCGTATCAGCGAATACGCCAAGCTTGTTCCGGGTTCTGAATACCACGAAGGTTCTAAGGGCGTTTGGACGGTCAAGTGCGACATCGCTCTTCCGTGCGCAACTCAGAACGAACTCGACCTCGAAGGTGCTGCTAACATGCCGTCTACTCCGGAAGCTATCGAAGCTTTCCAGAAGGCTGGCGTTCTCTTTGGACCTGCCAAGGCTGCTAACGCTGGTGGCGTTGCTACCTCTGGTCTCGAAATGTCTCAGAACTCTGAACGTCTCTCTTGGACATTCGAAGAAGTTGATGCTAAGCTCGAAGGCATCATGAAGAGCATCTACGCCGCTGCTTCCTCTGCCGCTGTCAAGTACGGCCAGAAGGGCAACCTCGTCATGGGTGCAAACATCGCTGGCTTCCTCAAGGTTGCCGACGCCATGAAGTGGCAGGGCGCGGTGTAATTTCCGAAGGAAATTACCACTCTAAAAAGTCCTCGGTCTCGAAAGAGCCGGGGGCTTTTTTTAATCGCATCTTTTGCCAACTATTTTTATATTTGCGTCATGGCTTCTCAGACAATAAAAATTCAGTATCTCGACGAATCGATCCCGAAACTCACTTACGTTGGCGGCAAATCCGATTGGATTGACCTTGCTGCGGCAGAGACTGTGACGCTTAGGGCAGGGGAGTTCCGCTTGATTCATCTGGGAGTCGCGATGAAGTTGCCCGAAGGCTACGAGGCGCATATTGCACCGCGCAGTTCTACGTTCAAGAACTTTGGCATCTTGCAGGCCAATTCCGTAGGCGTGGTGGATTCAAGCTACTGCGGTGCCAATGACTGGTGGAAAATGCCTGTGTACGCCACTCGCGATGTGACGATTGAAAAGGGGAGCCGTATTGCTCAGTTCCGCATTATGGAACAGCAACCGAAGATTGTGTTCGAAGAATCGGCGCTCGAAGATAAAGATCGTGGTGGCTTTGGCAGCACTGGTATTTAATCTTTAAACAAACAAAATCTATTTCGTAAATCTTTTATTTTTGTGATTTTGCAATCGGTTGTTTGCAAAATGTAGTCCTATTTTGTTCTAGAAATGTTTGAAATGTTAACTTTGAAAATGGTGTTTGTTTTTCAAATGGTGTTGGTGGTGTGAATGCAAGGCTATTTGAAAATGAATCAAAAAATAACGAACAAATGGAAGAAATGTTGGTGTCTTTTATGTTTAACTATTCGATGGAAATTTCAAAACTTTAGGTTTTGGTAGCCTTTTTATTGGGCTTTGTTTCGGGCTCTTTGTCTTGCTTGGGTTTGTTTTTTTTCGGAGAACCCTTCATTAGCATTTTTATAGCCCTTTTAGCTTGCTCAATGCGTGTGTCAATTCGCTTTTGGAATTTGTTTGCAACTTTGTTGGCGCGACCAAGAATTCTGTTTTGGGTAAAGTAACCGATTTCTCTCGAGTCTGCGCAGTGGCTAGACTTTTCGCAGATGAGATAGTAGCAATCCTCGGGAACGACGTAGAATGAAATCTTGGAGGAGTCTTTGGCGCTGTATAGTTCGCGCTTGATGCTGATGGGCGTGTTGCCCGGTTCTGCAAGGAATATCTGGAGTTCTACAAGGAATCGGTCTTGCCATGGCATGTAATCGATTTCTTGCAAGCTGACAAGGCGGTTCCCGAGCTTGGTGGAACCGATGCGCTCGATGGGCATTTCGCGATTGCCTTGCCAAAGGCTGGACTTGACGTAGATTTTTTCGTTCTGCTCGTGCATGAGCGAAATCAAGTAGTCTTGTTCCACATCATTTAGTTTATCAAAACGTAATGTATCGCCCTTGCGCGGAATGTAGATGCTGCGCGTCTCGATAAAGGCGTCTTCACCGTTCCACTTGAAATTGCGGTGCGGTGTATAGACTTTGCCGTTGTTCGTGATGGTAATGGAATCGCCCGGCCCGCCCAAAACTCTGCGTACCATGTTGTCTTGGTTGTGCAAGATGCCCCAGACAAAATCTCCTTCCTTGATGTCGTCGGTGCAGCGGGGGAGTTTGCACATCCACAAAATGCTGTTCTTTTTGAACTTGGGATAAAGAGAATTGTCTTGGACGCGGACCGGTTCTATAACATAAGAGCGTACGCCAATCATGATGGCGAGAACAGCACCGAGTATAAAGACGAGGAAAAATACGTGCGCCTTGGAATGGCGTCGTTGTAATGATTTGACTTTACGATCGAGTGCTGACATGGCTCTATAATACAATTAATCGTTGTTGCCGTTGGAATCGTCGCTGAGCGAAAGCACGGCGAGGAACGCCTTCTGCGGCACTTCCACAGAGCCGATGCTCTTCATGCGCTTCTTACCTTCCTTCTGCTTTTCGAGGAGCTTACGCTTACGGGTGATGTCACCGCCGTAGCACTTGGCAAGCACGTCCTTGCGGACTGCCTTCACGGTCGAGCGGCTGATGATCTTGCCACCGATGGCACCTTGGATGGCAACGTCGAACTGCTGGCGTGGAATGAGGTCCTTGAGCTTGACGCAGATGGCGTTAGCGTAGGTGTTGGCCTTGTCGCGGTGGATAATCACAGAGAAGGCGTCGACCGGGTCACCGTTCAAGAGAATGTCGAGCTTGACGAGGTTGTTGCGCTTGTATTCGCTCGGCGTGTAGTCGAGGCCTGCGTAGCCGCGGCTCAAGGACTTGAGACGGTCGTAGAAATCGAACATGATTTCGGCTAGCGGGAGGTCGTACTTTAAGATGACCTTCGTTTCGTCGATGTATTCCATCGTTTCGAACGTGCCGCGCTTTTCTTCGCAAAGCGTCATCATGGCGCCGACATATTCCTTCGGTGTAAAGATTTGGGCCTTCACGTACGGCTCTTCGATATAGTCGTAGCGGCTCGCGTCGGGGAGCTTGGACGGGCTTTCGATTTTCACCATGGAGCCATCGCTCATGTAAACGTGGTATTCCACGTTCGGCACGGTCGTGATGATGTCCACGTTGAATTCGCGGTCCAAACGTTCTTGCACGATTTCCATGTGCAAAAGTCCGAGGAAGCCCGTGCGGAAGCCAAAGCCGAGCGCTTCGGAAGTTTCCGGTTCCCAGCAGAGCGCGGAGTCGTTGAGGCGGAGCTTTTCGAGGGCTTCGCGCAAATCCTTGTAGTCTTCCGGGTCGATGGGGTAGATACCTGAGTAAATCATCGGGAGCACATCCTTGTAACCCGGGAGCGGTTCTTCGGCCGGGTTGGCGGCATCCGTGAGCGTGTCACCGATTTTCACGTCGCTAATCGTTTTGACGTTTGCAAGCACGTAACCGACCATGCCTTCGGAGAGTTCCGGACGCGGGTCGCGGCGCATGCTGAATGTACCGACTTCAGTCACTACGTATTCGCCACCGGTCTTCATCATGCGGATTTTCATGCCCGCCTTGAGCGTGCCTTCCACAATGCGGATGTAGTTGATCACGCCGCGGTAAGAATCGTAAACGGAGTCAAAGATGAGCGCCTTGAGCGGCTTGCCGGCGTCGCCCTTTGGGGCTGGGATTTCGTCGACAATCTTGTCGAGCACCTGTTCCACGTTGAGGCCAGTCTTTGCAGAAATGCGGGGAATTTTGTCCGGATCGTAGCCGAGCAGGTCTCCAACGAGTTCGGCGATGTGGTCGGGTTGTGCACCCGGAAGGTCTACTTTGTTCAAAACCGGAATAATCGTGAGGTCGTTTTCGATGGCGAGGTAGAGGTTCGAAAGCGTCTGGGCTTCGATGCCCTGGCTTGCGTCCACGACGAGAATTGCACCTTCGCAAGCGGCGAGGGAACGGCTGACTTCGTAAGTGAAGTCCACGTGCCCCGGGGTGTCGATCATGTTCAAGATGTATTCTTCGCCGTCCTTTTCGTAAACCATGCGGATGGCGTGAGCTTTAATCGTAATGCCGCGTTCGCGTTCCAGGTCCATATCGTCCAGGAGCTGGTTCATCATTTCGTTTTTGGAAACGGTCTTGGTCAGTTCGATCATTCGGTCGGCCAAGGTGGATTTGCCGTGATCGATGTGGGCGATAATGCTAAAATTACGGATATTGTTGTTTTGCGGCATATTAAAATGTTGAAGAGTTTTTGCGTAAATATAGAAATCTTGTGCCTGTTTTATGGAACTCGCTGTGAACCCTTTAAAAAAAAACTATATTCTAGTTGAACAATTTGTTCTTTTATAACGATAACGACGGAAGATAAGCTTTGTTTAAAAAGTTCATTATTTGCAGTGCTTTGTGCCTTGCCGCAAACGCTTTTGCCGCGGGTAAAGTTTTTAATAAGGATTATACGGGGACGACCCAAATTCTTGCCCTGATTAAAACTCATGAAGGGGTAATTGAGGTGGACCTGAATTTCAAGGCTGCACCCAATACCGTAGCCAACTTTATTGATCTCGCCAATTCTGGTTTTTACAACGGTCTTGTTTTTCACCGTGTCATCCAGGGTTTCATGATTCAGGGCGGTGACCCGAATGCCGATGGAACGGGCGGTCCCGGTTACACCATCGACGATGAAAAGAACGATCTCAAGCATGAAACCGGCGTGATTTCGATGGCTAACAGAGGCCCGAATACCGGTGGCTCGCAATTTTTCATTACGCACCTGCCGCAGCCGCATTTGGACGGCAAGCACACGGTGTTTGGCAAGGTCATTAAAGGACACGACGTCGTATGCCGCATTGACCCGAATGATCCGATTTTGAACATTACAATTGTGGAAAAGAAGTAAATATGAGTTCCAAAAAAGCGACATCTAAAGCGCCTGCAAAGGCGAGTGCTTCTGAAAAAAAAGCTGCAAAGCCAGCACCAAAAAAGGCTGCTCCGGCTAAGGCAGCCGCTCCGGCAAAGAAGGTTGCTGCAAAGCCCGCTCCGGCAAAGAAGCCGGCTGCAAAGGCTGCTCCCGCTCTTACAAAAAAGGCTCCGGTGAAGGCGGCGCCTGCAAAGGCTGCTCCGGCCAAGAAGCCCGTCGCAAAAAAGGAAGTTCCTGCAAAAAAAGAATCTGTAAAAGCTGTGAAGGCCGCACCTGCTCCGACAAAGAAGCCGGCTGCTAAGCCTGCTGCCGAAGTTTCAAAGAAACCCGCTCCGGCAAAAAAGGTTGAACCGGCAGTCGAGGCCAAGGCTCCTGCAGCTCCGAAAAAGGCTGTCGAAAAAGAAGTTGTAAAGGAAGTCGAAAAGAAAATTGAAAAGGAACCGGTCCAGGAAGTTGTAGAACAAATTTCCGAAAAGATTCCGGAGAAAGTTCCTGAAAAGGCTCCAGAAAAAGCTAAAATTGAGGCCCCCGAAAAAGTTGAAGTGAAGAAGGCATCTGTGAAGTCTGATTATCCGTATGCAGTTTTGCTTGAAGGTGGCAAGAAGCCTTGCAAGTTCATCATGTTTGTTGAAATTGACGAACAGGAAGAACGCGCCAACAAGAAGAAGGTTACCTCAGAAATGAAGAACCTTGAAAAGAAGCCTACTTCTGCAATCCGCCACAAGATTTCTCTTGCCGAAGAAACGCAGGAAGAATTGACGGAACGCATCTTGAAGGAACTTGAGGAACAGAACGCCGCGTTCACGCGCGAAGCTGCAACGCAGATTTGCACGCGCTGCAACAAGAACCTCGTGTCTCCGGAATTCTGGGTCGATAAGCATCTCGGCTACTGCGAAGAATGTGCTGCTATTTTGCACTTGGGCCAGTCCAAGGAAGCCCGCAAGGTGGAATACCAGTTGGGCGCCATGGGCGGTGACTCTCTCGATGAAGTGGAGGACGATGATATCGAAGGACCGGATGCAGCAGCCTTGAAGGAAGCCGAAGAAGAACTCGCCGATTTCGACGATTAATCCTTCAAGAGTTAGAATAAAATAAAAAACCGAGGTTGAATGCCTCGGCTTTTTTGTTAATTGTCATCGCACTGCGCGTTGTGTGGCATTGGCTTCTTTTATTGCGTCATGGCGGACTTTATCCGCCATCTAGGTTGCGTTGCGTCATTCAGAGAAGTGACGCAAGCTCGTCTTGAGCTTGTCGAAGGAATGAATCCAATAAAATTATTGTAAATAAATTAATTGACTTTTCTCATCACGCCGATGACGCGGCCTGCAATCGTAAAGTCTTTTTTGTTGTTCACAATAATCGGCTTGTACTTCGGGTTTGCCGGACGGAGTTCCACGTGGTCTGCGCTCGGGTGGTAGTACTTGACCGTAGCTTCGTTATCGATTTGTGCAACGACAATTTCGCCAAGGTCTGCTGTCTTTTGCTGACGGGCGAAAATCAGGTCGCCATCGAAAATGCCGGCGTTGATCATGGAATCGCCTTTGACGCGCAGTGCAAAAACATCGCTGCGGCATGCGAGAAAGTCTCTGTCGATTGTAACGGTCCCTTCGAGGTTCTGCACGGCAAGAATCGGCGTACCGGCGGCAACACGGCCAACAATAGGAATCTCAATCGTATTGCTTGCGACTTCCGTATTAGATTCTTTGTCGTCACTCAGAATCTCGATACCGCGGCTGAGACGCGGAGAGCGGTTGATATAGCCTTTCTTGATGAGGGCGGCGAGAATGGAACGCACACCGTTCGTAGAAGAAATGTCGAAGTGGTTGCCGATTTCGCGGACCGTAGGCGGCATGTGGTTTTCTTTTGAATACTTTTTGATGTATTCGTAGATTTCTTCCTGTCTGGCCGTCATTTCCTTGCGGTTTTCATTATTTTTTTCCATTTTTTGCCTCTCGTCATAAAGGGTTCTGGAATTTATTCAATATAAATATAATGCACAACTGGGCAAATGTCAATATTTTCAGTGCACAAAAGTGAAGTTTTTTTGAAAATTTCTGTTTAAGATGAAATTTTTTTGCCAATAAGTTCATTTTTTATTCCATTTTTTTGCTATATTTGGAGCACTTCGGGGTGTAGCTCAGCCTGGTAGAGCGTCTGCTTTGGGAGCAGAATGTCGTCAGTTCGAATCTGGCTACCCCGATACGAAAAAGGACCCCTCGTGGGTCCTTTTTTCGTATCATAGGTAGCCAGATCAGCTTCACCGAAGGTGAAGCCCGGAGGGCAAAACGCGAAACGAAGTGAGCGTTTTGGCCATCTGGCTACCCCGCGATGCGTAAGCAGCGGCAAAACCGAAGCCGGCGCCGCCACAAAATTCGCCAATGATTAAACGGAGAGAAATCGTATGGAGAATTTTGCGCTACGTCGTAAGACGTAGCCCGTAGGGTTCGCGCCGCTCGGCGTAGCCGAATAGCGGCAAGAACAATCTGGGCTACCCCTGACTAAAAACAATTCGAAATAAAACTTCACTGGATTCTTCCGCCTTCGGCGTCAGAATGACGAACCACCCGGAGGGCAAAACGCGAATAGGTTCAATTTCCCCATTTATCGTTTCTAGATCTATTGTGTGTACACTTGCTACACATTTCTTTGCATTTACGTTTTTGTAAACTTAAAAATCGGCCCAAATAGCTCGAAAAATGCGGTTCGAGTATATATTTGGACCAGAAATAATTGGATCCTTCACTATCGTTCAGGACGGTAAAAACGTAACTAACGATTATAGAATGTTCCTGCTTGAATTATAAACGAGGAAATCGCATGATTTTAATGAATAAGAAAGCCCTAGCATTTGTCGCTGCATTTGCCATGGCGTCCTCAATGCCGTCTTTTGCGCAGTTGAATAACGGCGATATGGAATACGGTGACGGTGGCTGGTATCTGTGGAATAATCCTGATGGCCCGGCAAAAGCGGAATCGCAGATTGCGGTGCAGGGGCTCGGCGTCGATGGATCGCAGGGCGCAAAGGTCGTCGTGAAGGAACTTCCGAATCCGTGGTGGGGCTTGCAGCTCCAGCCGCCTAAATTCTTGGCAGACTCCGGCTTTTACAAGCTCACGTTCAAGGCCAAGGGCAACATGCCCATCAATTCCGTGGTGCAGGGCGGCCCTCCGGACTACCGCCAAAAAGAAAGCGCTTCGTTTGATTTGACGGACAAGTGGCAGACTTACGAAATGATTTTCCTTGCCGACCAGAAAGGCTATGGTCTTAACAATATTACATTCCAGATTGGCCTCAAGAAGGGCTGGATGCAAATCGATGATGTAGAAGTCGAAAAAATGGACGAAATGTCGGACCCGGCATGGTTCGAAGGGGCTGACGCTCGCATTGATAGCCTGCGTAAAGCGGATTTCGTTGTCAAGGCAAATCCTGGTGAAAAAGTCCACGTGAAGCTTTTGCGCCATTCGTTCCCGTTCGGTACGGCGCTTGCGCTTTACGATACCAAGGATAGCATTGAAAATTGGTACCGCAATGCCGCCAAAAAGTATTTCTGGCATGGCGTTTCCGAGAACCAGTTCAAGTGGCCGGAATACGAACCGAAAAAGGGCAAGATTAAGCGTGAAGAAATGAAGGAATACACCGACTTCACGGCGCAAAATCATTGGAAACTTCGTGGTCACGCTCTCATGTGGAGCCATCAGGGCTATGGCTTCGACAAGCATTACAGCAACAAGGGTAGCTGCGAAGAAATGGCCGAAAAGCTCAAGGCCCGTATCTATCGCGACCTCAAGGAATACAAGGGTAAGATCACGGAATACGACGTGTGGAACGAACCGATTCACGAATCCTGGACGTTCAACAAGTGCGGTTGGGAAGTTCTCGACAGCGCTTTCGTTTGGGCTCACAAGGCTGACCCGAAGGCGATCCTTTACATCAACGATTACAACGTTGTGGCTGCTGGCGAAACGGATCGCTATTATGGTTTGATTAAGGGTATGCTCGACCGCAAGGTGCCTGTGATGGGCATTGGCGTGCAGTGCCATTTTGGGCTGCGTCCGGTAATTCCGGGACTCATCAAGGCTCGTCTCGATAAACTTGCATCTCTTGGCCTTCCAATTAAGGTGACAGAATTTGACGTTGGCGATTGGCAGGTTGGCATGAACGACTCCGAAGAAGTTCAGGCTGAAAAGTTCGAAACGTTTATCCGTACCGCATTCAGCCACCCGGCTGTGAATGGCATTGTGTTGTGGGGCTTCTGGGACAATCGTCACTGGGTCAAGAACGGTGGCATGATCGCTTCTGATGGTCGCGAAAAGCCTGCAGCAAAGTGCGTTTACGACTTGTGGCACAAGGTTTGGACAACCGACCTTTACGCTACTGCCGACGAAAATGGCGAAGCCAAATTCCGCGGATTCAAGGGCTATTACCAAGTCAACGCTGGCGACAAAAAGTACCAGATTACCGTGAAGTAATGGCTCTTTCGTCATTCCGAGCCCTTTATGGGCGAGGAATCCAGTCAAGTTTTAAAGCCGCATCATGCGGCTTTTTTACTATCTTGCGTTTTATGAAACAGAAAATTCCCGGAATCCTTTTTTTACTTGCCATGCCTCTTTCCGTCCTCCTTTACATCAAGGTGGAGGCTCTTTCGGGCTCTGAAATTCTCGGGCTTTTTTCTGCGGTGGCGCTTTACGTAATTGTAGCGCTCGTCATTGCTTTGTTGTTTAATAAAAAAGATTAGGATTCTCCGATCTGGGAGAATCCTTGAGCGTTATTCTTGAGCGAAATTGTGCGGAATCAGTCGAACTCCAACGGGGTTCAGCTTTGTGTGCCCTCGTACATTTGACGGCAAGTGCAAACCGTATCCCGTTGCTTTAAGTCGTTCTTCCTTGATTCCTTTGTTCACAAGAAAATCGTAGATGACTGTCGCGCGAGCTTCTGAAAGCGATTGCGGAACCATCGCTTCTCCTTGCTTTACGCTGCACTGGATTTCGATGGCGATTTTTTTGTTGTGTCGCATAATCGAGACTACATCGCTAAATGCTGTATAAGCAGAATTTAGCGGCTTGTCCGTTCCCTTGTGGAATTGTATTCGCCTTGCGATTTTATCGAGGTTTTGCTTTTCGCGAATCGGGCATCCGTTGGCATCAACTTCTGTGCCGTCGAGTGTGTTGGGGCAGTTGTCGAGGTAATCGAAAACGCCGTCTCGGTCAGAATCTATGGGGCAACCTTCGTTGTCCACAGGCGCATTTTCGGGCGTGTCGGGGCATTTATCGTTTTCGTTATAAACGCCGTCGTGGTCAAAGTCTAGGCGGCAACCCAGGCTATCCACCTTCATTCCTTTTTCCGTATTTTCACATCGGTCTCTGTAGTCCGGCACTCCGTCTTCGTCTGAGTCGATGGGGCATCCGTACATGTTCACAATTTCTTTTTCAAAACTGTTCGGGCACTTGTCCCATTCATCGGGAACGCCGTCGTTATCTCTATCCAAGAAACATCCGTATTTGTTCACGTTGAGCCCTGCCGGTGTGTTGGGGCAAGAATCAAGTGCGTTTGGAACACCGTCTTCGTCATCATCGCGAACACAGCCGTTTTCGTTAACGTCTTCGCCGGCTTCTGAATGTGGGCATTTGTCTAGTTCGTCTGGAATGCCGTCTTTGTCTGCATCGCGAATACAACCAAATTCATCAACTGGGTATCCTTGCTTTGTCTCGGGACAACTGTCCTTGTAGTCTGGAACGCCGTCTTCGTCGTGGTCGAACGGGCATCCGTGACCGTCGATTAGCACTTCTTCGGGGGTGTCGGGGCAAAGGTCCAAGTCGTCTGCAATGCCGTCGTTATCTTGGTCGGGAGCGCAACGGAATTTTCTTTCTTTTAAGGACAGGCCGGACTTGGGGCATGAGTTCATGCGTTCCTTGTAATCTTCAATCCTGCCACTGAGGTCGAATGTGCGGCTGAATTTGATAGAGGCTGCAATGGGTGGGCTTCCAGGAACGGTGTAAGAATAGTGATGTCCTTTGTTTTTAACCGTGATGGCATGCCCATGGCTGACTTTACGCTTTCTGAACAGGTCCATGCCAAGGTCGGCGTTGATCGAAAGCGTCGTGAATTTCGGGAGCCTGACCTTTAAGCCTGGAGAAAATCTCAATTGATCGTTCATGAACCCACGTAAAATATCCTTGGAGCGGATCCATGTTTCTCCAGAAACTTCGAGGACCATTGAAACCCATTCGTATGGGAAAAGGTTAAAACCGGTACCATAGACAAAGATATTTTCGTCATTTCCAAAATTTCTCAAGACACCCGCATAGTTGTTCCAGTTCACGTTCCTGTGGATGTTCATGGTCAAATAGAGCGTTCCGGCCATGGAAAAGTCCGCTGAAGAATAGGAATGCGTGAGGTCGCCTTTATGGATGTACCAGAGGTGCCTTGGGCGCAGTCCCTTCTCGTTTGTTCCGCTTGGAATAAACACTTCGAGTGCGGCGGCGATGTTAAAAAGATCTCTTAGCGACTGGTTCGGAAGTTGAGCCTTGACCATAAGTCCGAGGTCGCCAAAACCCAAACCTTTGAGTCGCGTTCCGCCGGCATCGCCATCGTAGTGGACGTTGATGTTGAGCCCGACTTCGAGGTAATCGAGAACACCGTAGCCGATGTACCCTAGAACCGTATTCGATGGGGACTTGGTCAGTTCCCTTTGTTTGCCGTTTTCATCGACAATATAGCCTTCGAGACTGGCTGGCTTATTGCTACTGGCCATCTCGAATCCGCCCATAATAAACAGGTCGCCAGGACTTAGCGTTCGAGCTCCAGGAACGTGGATTCCGCTTGAGTTTATGGAAAAACCAGACTGCGCAAACGCAAAAACGGCGCAAACGAGAAGTGTTAATAGAAAATGTTTCATTTTTATAAAGAATTTAGACATTTTTTTGGAATATCTGTTTGCATTTTAAAATTTATGTATATATTTGACTTCCGAAGTGAGAAACAAGAACTCCGCAAACAAATTGCCATCATGGCATCGGAAATCGCAAAGGGCGTACAAGGTCAACAGGGTTATTATAATCTTGCAGATTGTAGCGGCATTTGCGATGTGTGGAGTTATTCTATATGGCATGAACAAATTGATGTAAAAACCGGAGGAATGCTTATATGAATAAGGCTTACTATTGTGGTCGTCGTCCTAAGAGTGATGCGTTCGATGATACGCCGGATCCATCATACTTGGGCGAAGAAGATGATTTGATCAAGGAAGAAGAAGAACCGCAAGAAGAAGAAGTAGACGAAGAAGTTGATTTTGACAAGCCATCCTTTGGCCGTAACCCCATTTGGTCCGACTACGGCGAGGACATGGATTTCGACCAGTGATATGGTCGAAGACATTTCTTAGACTCGGCATTGCATTTGTTCTCCTAATGTTGACCGCCTGCGCGTCCAAGCAGGCGAATGTTGCCGCGTCACCACAGGGGAGGCCTATTCCGTCGGAAAAGGTCGGTATTGATGTTCCCGGAACAAATCCTGGGAAAGAAATTGTTGGAGATTCTACAAGGCCTTCTTGGGTCTATTACCAATATGGTCTTCAGGCCATCGACAATCACGAATGGGCGGTTTCCAAGCATTATCTCGAAGAATCGCTCCGTTTGCTCGTGACCGAAAAGTACGACCCTGCAAAGAGTCGTTTAACGCGTTCCGAAGACTCTATTTATAAAATGCAGATGCCCGTGCGGATTGTCCAGGCGTTAGAAGATGTTTACCCGAACCTTTCTGAGCAAGAAGGGGAGGATTCGACTTATGTCGATAGCCTGTCGATTGATGGTGTGGACGCTTACGACGAAAATGCGGCCGACAGTGCCTCGATCCGTGTGATTGAAAACTTCCTGGATACCGTTGATGCCGGGCGTTTCTCGCTCCCCATTCGCTTTAACGAGCGCGTCATGCAGGAAATCTATTACATGACGACAACGGCACGAGGCTTCATTACAAGGTCGCTTTCGCGTAAAACGGCTTACGATTCCTTGATTTATACAAAGCTTGCGCAAAAGCGCATGCCGCGAGACCTTATTTACTTGGCATTGGTTGAATCCGGCTTTAACGTAAAGGCTTATAGCCGTGCAAAAGCTGCTGGCATGTGGCAGTTTATCCCCGAAACGGGTATCCGCTATGGACTGGATGTCGATTTTTGGGTCGATATGCGACGCAATCCAGAATTGGCGACCGATGCCGCTTTGAGCTACCTCTCGACTTTGTACGCTGAATTTGGCGATTGGCTTTTGTCGATGGCGGCTTATAACTGCGGTGAAGGCCGAATCCGTCGGTTGATTCGTGAAAAAAAGGCTGATTCGACATGGGGTGACCGTCCAGTAACGTATTGGGATTTGCAGCTCCCGCAAGAAACCATGCATTATGTGCCGCGAATCCTTGCGGCGATGGTGATTGGGCATTTCCCAGATCATTATGATGTGGCGATAAATAAGCGCCATTTGCCGGCATTCGATACCGTGACCGTCTATGATTCGTTCTCGCTCGATGAAATTGCAAAGTTCCTGAAGGTTCCCGAAGATACACTCCGTACGTTGAACATGGAACTGACCATGTGGTGCACGCCGCCGAACCGCGATGCCTATTTGCTCCGCTTGCCGTATGGAACACGCGCCTCGTTTGTCCAGAACTACGACCGCATGGAAAAGAACGGCTTTTCGAGCTGGAGGCAGCATAAAGTCCGCAAAGGCGAATCGCTCGGGAATATCGCGCAGCAATATGGCGTCCGCGTGACTGAAATTCAGCGTGCAAACGAAATGAAGAAAAACGCAAGGCTTAAAGTGGGCCGTACGCTGCTGATTCCGATAAAGGTCGCTCCGCGCCGCTCTACAGGCAAAAAGCCTTCGAAAGTACGCACGTACATTGTCCAGCTTGGGGATAACTTAGCCTCCATTTCTCGTCGCTTTGGCGTTTCTCAGGAATCTTTACGTATTTGGAATAACATTGAGCCTGGGTATAACGTTAAAAAAGGCGATACCATTTACGTTTCTAAACCAGACCTTAAGCCGACAAGCTTTGTGCAACAGCGTGTAGCGCTTAAGAAAGGTGAAAAGTACATCGTTAAGGCGGGCGATACCTATGCCCTCATCGCTAAACAATATAAAGTTCCAGTGTTCCTCTTGTTGCAGGCGAATAACGGCTTTACCAAGCGCCTGACCATTGGCGATTCCCTTTCTATTCCGGCGTATGTTCGCCCACCGCGCAAAATGTCCAAGGCAACCGATGACGAAATCCCGGTGATCGAAGCGTCTAAGGGCGTTGATTCTTCCGATAAAAAGTCGAACAAGTCTAAAAAGACCGTAGAACCGGAGCCTTCTAAAAATTCCAAGAACCAGCCTGTCAGCACGACAATTATCTATACGGTCGAGCCCGGCGACAACTTGTATGCTATATCGAGAAGGTATTCAACAACGGTGAGCGCCATCCGTGAAATGAACGATATGGGCAATTCTTCGAACATCAAGGTCGGGCAAAAGCTCAAAATTCCGGGGGCTGCGGCTCCGGCGCCGAGCGGACCGAAGGTCGAAGAAATTATTCATGTTGTCAAAAGAGGTGAGGGCCTTTGGGATATTTCGCGCCAATACGGCGTGACCATTGAAGATATTGTGAAGTGGAACGACCTTAAAGACACGAAAATCAAGATTAACGAGAAGCTAAAAATTAGGACAACAAAGAAAATCAAGAAATAGGGGTTTATTTTCAATAAAAAAAGTGTAAATTCGTGTTTTTTTTGTTATAAATTGAAAAAAATAGTGTAGTTTTAACTTGAAAAATCAAAAATCATTGGAGTATAATATGAAAAAGAAACTCTTGGCTCTCTGTGCTGCTGGTCTTATTTTTTCCTTGACTGGCTGTGAAGAAACCATGGACCCGAACGATCCGCAGTCTGTTCGCAGATATTTGACGAAAAAGCAGATTGGCTTTACGCCGAACCAGTTCGTCTCTTATGCCGTCAATAGCGATACCGCCAAGATGACACTTTTCCTCCAGGCTTCTTTCGAAATCGACCAGCCGGCAGACAACGGTAACAACGCTGTCGCCATTGCTGCCAACAAGGGCAACATGATGGTGCTCAACTATTTGTTCGACCATGGCGCAAAGGCCGATGTTCGCAATGGTAATGGTGAACCGGTTATTGACAATGCTGTCATGATGGGCAACAAGGAAGTTGTCGTTCGCATTTTACAGCAACTCAAGAAAGAAAACGTAGACCCGCAGACTTTGGCCTCGGCTGTGCATATTGCCGCCAAGACCGGTAAGGCCGACATGCTCGAAGTGCTTGCTAATGCTGGCGCTCCGCTCGAAGCTCGCAGCCCGGATGGCTACTTGCCGATTCATTGGGCTGTCAAGTCTGGCAACTACGATGCTATGATGTTCCTCATTGGCAAGGGTGTTGATATTAATGCCAAGTGTGGTCAGGGCTATTCTGTGCTCGACTGGGCAACGAACGAAGGCTATACTCGCCTTATCAATGCTTTGAAGAAGAAGGGCGCAAAGCTCACTCCAAAGTACAAGCTCGACTCTCGTGGCAGATAAGCGAATCTTTTTCGGCTTGAATTTAGAGGACGGGTTTAATGCCCGCCCTTTTTTTACCTTGTCATGCCCGCCAACGAACGGGCATCTCCTTTTTTTATGTGTAAATTACTATCTTGTCAATCGGAAAAAACAACAGGAGATTTTATGTCCGTTCAAGTGATGGTTAATGGTATTCCGGGAAGCATGGGCCGTATTGTGGCCGAAACATGCGTAGCCCGTGGTTTGGAACTTGTCCCGTATTCTTTGACGGGCGAAATTATTGTCGAAAACGAAGCCGAAGTTGCTGGCAAGACGATTCAGCTCTTGAAGCCCTCCAACCGCGAAGCCCGCATTGGCGAAGTGCTTGCCAAGTATCCGAACATGATTTGCATTGACTACACGCACCCGAGCGCTGTGAACGACAACGCCGCCTTCTACGTGAACCACAAGATTCCGTTCGTGATGGGCACCACTGGCGGTGACCGCGAAGCTCTCGCCAAGCTCGTTGCCGATGCCAACCACCCGAGCGTGATTG
This sequence comes from Fibrobacter succinogenes, assembly GCF_902779965.1. Taxonomy (NCBI): domain Bacteria; kingdom Pseudomonadati; phylum Fibrobacterota; class Fibrobacteria; order Fibrobacterales; family Fibrobacteraceae; genus Fibrobacter; species Fibrobacter succinogenes. Next base: position 16,189 of record NZ_CACZDK010000035.1, read on the forward strand.
CTCCGAACATGGCTAAGCAGATTGTCGCATTCCAGATGATGATTGAATACCTCGCTAAGGAATTCCCGACAGCTTTCAGCGGCTACAAGCTTTCTGTGGTGGAAAGCCACCAGAAGACGAAGGCCGACACGAGCGGTACGGCGAAGGCCGTTGTGGGAGACTTCCAGAAGATGGGATTCGATTTCTCCGTTGACGATATCGAGAAGGTCCGTAACGAGAAGGAACAGATGGAACGCATGCACGTGCCTGAAGAATACCTCGGCGGCCATGCATTCCACACTTACAGCCTCGATAGCGAAGACGGCACTGTGCATTTCGAATTCCAGCACAACGTGTGCGGCCGTAAGATTTACGCCGAAGGTACCGTCGATGCCGTTAACTTTCTCGCTTGCCACATTGCAAACGGCACCGCAAAGCCGTTCAACATGATGGACGTTTTGCGTTCTGGAAAAATGAGATAAAATAGTAGACAGTAGACGGTAGGAAGTTGGCTGTAATTGCGACCTTCCTACTTCCTACTTCTTACTTCCTACTGCCAATGCGTTCTTATATCCTTCGTCGTTTGCTTTTGATGATTCCGACTTTAATCGGAATTTCATTGGTGTGCTTTATCTTGATCCAGCTCTTGCCCGGCGGCCCTGTGGAAGAGTTGATTTCTCGTGCACAGCAAGCGGCTTCGATGAAGGGTGGGGTAGATGCGTCCAAGGCTCTATCGCCGGATCAAATTGCGCAAATCCAGGCGTACTTTGGCTTTGACCAGCCCGCGTGGAAACGTTACCTCACGTGGCTTTGGAACGTGTTGCACTTGAACCTCGGGGAAAGCTATACGTACGGACTCCCGGTCTGGGACGTTATCGTTAGCCGATTCCCGATTTCCTTGTTCTTTGGCGTGACGTCGTTCTTCCTGAGTTATCTTATCTGCATTCCGTTGGGGCTTTGGAAGGCTGTGCACCACGGAAGCAAACTCGATTCGTTTACGAGCGGTCTTATTTTTTCGGGCTACGTGATGCCGGGTTATGCGCTTGGCATTTTGCTTATCATCTTCTTGGCGGGCGGTTCGTACTTGGACATTTTCCCGCTAGGCGGGCTCACGAGCGATGACTTCGAGGATTTCACGTTCTTTGGGAAGGTCTTTGACTTGGCGCAACATTTGGCGCTCCCGATTTTCTGCTACATGATTAGCGAATTTGCGTTTCTCACGTTCCTCATGAAAAACTCTGCGCTTGAGGAATTAGGCCGCGATTACATGCGAACAGCTTTGGCAAAAGGCCTTAGCTTTAAGCAAGCGCTTGTTCGCCATGCTCTCCGCAATGCGCTCATCCCGATAGCGACTCGCCTTTCCGAAATTTGCACACTCATGTTTGCAGGCGCACTCCTTATCGAAAAGGTTTTCGATATCGACGGCATGGGACTTTTGTATTACAATTCCATGGTCAACCGCGATTACAACGTGGTTATGGGAATCATCTTCCTCAGCAGCCTCATGGCGATGGTAGGCCGCCTCTTCAGCGATATACTTTATACGCTCGTTGATCCGAGAATCAAGTTCTCGTAAATGAAACGCCGAGTGAGGAAATCTCATTCGGCTTTTTTAGTAACTATAAGAATTCTTATTTTGCATGGCCTGCAATTGCCGAATTATGTATTTTTCTGTAAGGAATGAATATTTTTAAGGCGTAAAATGTCACCGACGATGAAATACTTCTTGCTTCTACTTTTATTTGTTTTGAATGCCGCGGTGTTTGCTGCCGACAGTTGCGCAACGATTGTAAATAACGTTCCTAGCAAATGGGATTCTGTCGAGCATGAATGGATGGCGGTGAATGGGAAATTGGTTGAACTTCGGGTGTTCAAGAACGTGCATGATTCCGATTTCAGCGGAAATCCTGTCATAACGTTCCGCAAAAGAGATGTAGAGAAAGGTTACAAGATCATAATAGATTCATTAGTCTATCATGATGGATCCTATGTTGTGGAAGAATCCAATTGGATATTGAATATCATAAGGCATAGGAATATAGATGGCGTTCTTCAGTATACCATTTTTGAAGGGGATAAAATAGCCCAAATGTACGAGGTTGGCCAAAAGAAAGAAAAACTGTACGAATCTGATGGAAGCCTTCATCCAATGTATCGCGAGGTTCGGGGGGATACAGCTTTCTGGAATCTTAATTATCGAGCGCCTGGATGCGGCTTCGGTCTAAAATTAGATGATGATTAGCTAAAATGAAAAAGCCGAGTGAGAAAATCTCATTCGGCTTTTCTAGTAAATTCGCAGCACTCGCCTTACTGACGCTTATGCCTACGGCTTCAGCGTCTGCTTGTTCGCCTCGGTCATAAAAATGAGCAAGCACATTTTTGCGACACTCGGCTCCGCGCTACTCCCACTCAATAGTTCCGGGCGGCTTGTGCGTCACGTCGTACCACAGGCTGCCAGCACCTTCTGCTTCGAACTTGCGCCAGAGTCCGGCCAGCATGCCCTGGTCGATTTCGGCGAAGTTTGCGGTCATGGCTTCGGTGGAATTCACCGGGCGCATCACGATGCAGGGCTTGTTTGCCGTGCGGAGCGGGACGAGTACCACAGGCATCTGCCAAATCTTTTCGTACAAGTCGTTTGCCTGCAAGAATTCAGTACAAATGTTGTCGAACTTGCGGAGCGTATCGAAGTTTTCGCGGGTAGCGTACTGTTCCACAAGCTTCGGGTCTTCATCGGCCATGCTACCAATCTGGTAAATCACGCGGTTGATTGCCTTGAAGCGGTTGGCAAGTTCGGTGGAGAACTTTTCGCAATCCTTCCAGCTTAAGCCCGGAGTGGTGATGAGGAACGGCTGTGCGTAAGTACGGCCATCGCCCTGCACGCCCACGCTCTTAATCGGGAGCAGGCGGCCTGCAATGTTGTTCGCCTTCAGGTAGTCGGCGAGGGACTGGCCAGAAGTATCCTTCACGTCTTCGAACTTCACCATGTCGCTGGAGAGCTTGCCGTCGCTGCAGAGCAGGCGAACGCCGAGGCCCGGACCCGGGAACGGGTGGCGCCACACGAGGCTGTGCGGAATGCCGAGTTCTTCGCCGAGCGCGCGGACTTCGTCCTTGTAAAGGTCGGCGAGCGGTTCGAGCACAAGGCCCTTTTCCATGAGGTCCAAGACTTCCTGCACGCGGTTGTGGTGCGTCTTGATCTTGTCGGCGTTCTTGGTGCCACCGCTTTCAATGGTATCGGGGTAGATGGTGCCTTGCGCCATCATCCACTGGTTCGGATCGAGGTTGAGCTTTGCCATTTCCTCGTCCTTCACTGTCAGGAATTCTTTACCGATGATGCCGCGCTTGGTTTCCGGTGCAGTCACTCCGGCCAGCTTAGCGAGGAAGTGTTCGCTTGCGTCGCGCACTTTAAGATTATTCATCCCCTCGGCCTTCAAAAATTCCATAATCTTCTGGGATTCGCCGAGGCGCATCATGCCGTTATCCACGTGCAAGCCGAGAACCTTTTCGGGGCCCAGCACGCGATTCAAGAGCACGAATGCCACAGTGGAGTCCACACCGCCAGACACGAGCAAGAACACCTTGCGGTCCTTGACCTGGTCCTTGATGCGCTGCGTAATGAGCGGCAGGTAGCTCTTCATGTTCCAAGTCTTCTTCGCGCCCGTGAAGTCGATAAAGTTTTCGAGCAACTTCATGCCGAACTTGCTGTGCGTGACTTCCGGATGGAACTGGATGCCGAAAATCTGGCGTTCGGGCTTGTCGCTGTCGAACGCGACGGCCGCGATTTCGCAGTCCTTGGTGCTGGCCACGATCTTGTAGCCTTCAGGGAGCTTCGTCACCTGGTCTCCGTGGCTCATCCACATGGGGCTAGCCTTCGGGAGGTCCTTCAGAATCGGGCACTTCTCGTCGCCCACGATAAGGTCGGCGATGCCGTATTCCTTGACCTTGCCCGGTTCCACGTGACCGCCCAACTGCTGGGCGATGAGTTGGTGACCGTAGCAGATGCCGAGCTTCGGCACCGGGAGGTCCAAAATCTCGGGATTGTATTCTGGGGCGTCGGCCGCATACACGCTAGATGGGCCACCACTGTAGATGATTCCCTTCACGCCTTCCAGTTCGCTGACCGGGGCGGCAGGGGAGTGGATTTCGGTAAATACGCCCAAACGGCGCACGCGGTTAGCAATCAGGTGGGCGTACTGCCCGCCAAAGTCCAAAACGGCAATTGTATCAACGTTCTTCATACGTGCCAAAAATAGAAAAAAAGGTCTATTTGCTTAGTGTTTTTTTTTACCCCCTATTGCTTTTTTCTGAAAAAAACTATTTATGATTTATCGGTTTGCATATCATTTGCAAGCAAATTGATTTTTTCAAAAGGGGAGCACTTTTAAAATGATGAACCGGCTTTTATCGGCAATATTTTTATTGCTTTTACTCGTAACAACGCCGTTTGCAAAATTTGTCGCCGTTCTCGAAACTATTTCTGACGACAAGGATTTGTTGACGCTTTCGGAGCGGCATTATCTCACTAACATGCTCCGAGAACAGGCCGTGCTTGAGCTACCAGCCGAATTGAACTGGACCATCATGACCCGTGAAAACATTTTGATGATGCTTCCTCCAGGAAAATCCATCGAAGAATGCGAAGGAAGTTGCCTTGCCGAAACGGGTAAGAATATTTCTGCCGACTATGTGGCTCAAGCTAGAATTGGACGCGTCGGAACAAGTATCTCGATTAGTGCAGAACTTTATGAAACGGCGAGCAGCAAGTTAGTTGCAAGTTTCAATGGACTTGGAACAGACGTGAACGCATTGATGGAGGTTATCAAAGCCAAATCTCCAGAGTTCTTTAGAAAAGCTCGCGGCGGCGCCACTGGCATTATTCGCACAAGCATGGATGGACATGGCAACCAGTCTTTTGTTGTCAATGTATCGACGAATCCGTCTGGTGCAGCTCTGAGTATTGATGGAAGACCAATCCCGCAGTGTGCAGCAACTCCGTGTAAAATACTTGTAGAAGCGGGTTCTCACCGTTTTGTTGCGGTGTTGGAACATCATGAAGATGGAGAAGGTCAGTTTGCTATAAACGAAAATGGGCAAGATGTTTCGATAAATCTTGTGCCTCGTTACGGAACGTTGAATCTTGATTTCGACTTCAAAATGGGCGGAAACTACGAGGATTTGAACATCAAAGTGGATGGTCGTCGGGTTAAGGCATCGAAAAAAGTTTTGATGGATCCCGGAACGCATGAAGTATCCATTAGCCACCGTTGCTATGCTTCGATGTCTTTTAAAATAGGCATGTTTAAAGACAAAGAAGAGACTTTCAAGGAATCATTAAAACCGATAGAAGGAGGGCTTTCGCTCAAGGCTCATTCAATAGCAGGTGTCGAACAGTCGTTGCCTGTTTATGTTCGTGGAACGAAGGTTGGACAAACACCTTATCTTGGGACAATTCCGGTTTGTTCGAATATCGAAGTTGAGGATAGTAATGGTCGCCAAAAGATAGATGTTACAATGAATGCGGGCGAGGTTACTGAATATGATTATGTTGTACGAGAAAAAGAACGAGTGATTCCAGATTCTAGCAACGGAGATTTAATTTCTAATAATTTGAAAATTGGCGAAAGCATTCCCACGAATGTGGAACAACCCCAAAAGAAATCGCGCACAGGGCTTAGAATTGCGAGTGGTGTTGTGTCTGCTCTTGGCATTGGTACATACATTTTCAGTGAAATCATGATGAAGCGTCTCTCTGAAAGGGAACCTAGCGAAAAAAAGGAATACGATTCTCGACTAGACAATATCCATACTTTTATGATGGTTCGCGGAATAGGCTTAATAACAGGTAGTATTGGACTTGTTGGTTTGGGCTTAACGTTCGTGTTTTAGGGAGGAGTTATGTTAGACGAAAGACAAAAGACCTTGTCATGCTGGAAAAACTTTGCAACGATTGCATTTATTGCATTAATCTTTGCAGCGTGTACCGATTATGATGACGTATTCGAAGATAATTTTGGATATGGGCAAAGTAGCAAAGGAAGTGAATTTGATTCCAATGCAATGACTTTAAAAGACAATCGTGATGATCATGTCTATAATGTGGCTTGGGTGGGTTCTCTTTACTGGATGATGGAAAACCTCTCTTATGAGTACTACAGCACAGGCAAGGATTATTACCTTATTACAGCTTGCCCAACAGAGACTGTGAATGGAAAGGGCGATTGCGAATCAACCGGATTCCTTTATCCCGGTAAACGTCTTGAACATGCATGTCCGAGTGGCTGGCGCTTGCCTAGTCTTGAAGAATGGCATGAGTTTTATAACTCATCGGAATTTCAGAGCCAATCTGGAAGTGTGCCTTATAAGGGATACATTGGTGGAGACCATTCTTGGAACCAGAATAGAGAGGCTGCATTTTATTGGGCAAGCGAATACCGTACGGGTAATTACAGAAATTGCATTAGCTTCACATCAGGGCGCAATTCTTTTGAATCCGGTAGCTTATGCCATGAACAGTGGAAAATGGCCGTTCGTTGCGTCAAGGAGGCTGGTGCGGAACTTCCTTCAATTGACAATGAACGTGTTAAAATAAATGTTTATGTAAAGCCAACAGCTTATCAAAATGAATCAAATTGTACTGTAGCAAATGGATGGCAAAATTGCAGTGATTTCTTTATTAAAGTTGAAAACATGAGTTCAATTGATTTGCCGGAAGTTCAACTTCATTTTTATCTTGGTGCTTATGATGGCCTAGAAACGTCTGTTAGTTGGATTAGTTCATCTTTCGATGCTAATGGGAAGGCTGCGTCTTTTCCGCAAATTAGTTTTGGCAATCAAACGAAGGATGACTATAGAAGATATTATTTGCCCATCAATATTCAAGGTACGCTATATTCTGGAGGATATACTGTTTTTCAAGTAAAGTGGTTAAATGCAACATTTGCTGAATTTGATCGAAAGGCGTGGTCCTTGATGCCGCAAACAGATGCTTATGCTCTTGAATATTTTGAAGGAATTGATCTCACGCAAGCTCCATATTTTACTGGTTCTGAAACCCAAGAAATCGAAAAGAATTCAAGTGGCGAAGAGGTAAATGCTTATACGCTTGATCCCTATATTCCCGTATATTATCGGGGTAAAAGGATTTCTGGTTATGCTCCAGGCGATAAAGAGTGAATTTATGAGGAGCTAAAGAATTAGATATGTTCCTCCTCGCGGAGGACAAGGTTTTTATTACGTAATCTAAAATATCTAATAAGACATTTGTTTAATCGTAGAAATTAAATAAAATTTATCGAGTAAATTGTTACATAAATGTTATTTGAATAATGATTTTGTAAATAAGCTTGTGAATAACATGTTTGCAATTTTGTCTGTTTAATCCAAATTTTTATTCATTTGTCATTTAATTGTGAATTAAAGAAATTTTTGATACAGATGAATTTGAAATTTTTTTTTGTTGCGTAATTCTTTTTTATTTCAAAAGTTTATATTCTCCCCGCCTTTAATAAAAAAGGCAAATACAAAGGATGATATAATGAATAAAGAATTACTAACAATTGCGTTAGCATTTGGATGCATTGCAGCCAATGCGGCTACAAATAACTATGACCTTCTTGGCCGTAAGGGAAGCAAAATGAACTCCCCGATGGTCTACAGGAACGTTGACTACTCCAAGGCAAAGAAAAACGAACAACAGAAATTGGGCGCTTCTTTGGCAAAGCAAGGCGTTGGACTCACAGGCGATGCTAAAGCAATTATTGGATGGTCTAGCCCGAAAGGTTATGGCTTTAAAAAATGTACTAGTGGAACAAGCTGCGCTTCTTTAACTCTTGCTCCTAGTAGTTTTTCGAACATGAATATATCGGATTATCTGGATAAAGCGAATAAAGTTTTTATTCCCGTTTATTCGGATAATTTGCCGAAATATAATGATACTTATAGTTATCAGAGCGCTGGCGTGACTAGAAGTGGTTACAGCGGTTTTCAGTTGGGGGAAGCTCCTTATGATATGCCTCTTGATGAGTTCCAGTCGCATGCTTCGTATGGGACGATAAACAGCTTGTTGAAAAGAGAGCATAGTGCTAATTCGAATGTTGGCTTATATTTATCTGAAGAAGCAGTTCCGGTTAGATTAAATAAAGATACAGATCCGAATCCTAATGCGCCGTTCATTATTGATGAACGGAATGAGGTGATGGAATCTTTTAACACGATGCCTGGATATGAAATGCGCGCTTCAAAAATGTATAAGCTTGTGCACAGTTTCTCGGATCGTTCTGTGGTTTATGTTACTCGTAATCGCCCGTCCAATCCTGCTAGTCATTCGCACGGACCGCAGACGTATATAGGCGTTCATGGTTATGGAGGTTCCGATAAAACGGCCTATAATTCGATGGCTCGAGATTTAGATAATTACATTTACAATAATCGTACCATAGAAATTGTTGCAGCCGGTAATAACCCCAAAAAAATGTCTGCAAAAGGTTATGCTGTAAATGCGATTACTGTGGGTGCACTTGATCCCTTGACCGGTAAAGAGGCGAGCTATTCGGGTAAAAGCGGTAAAATTATAGATCCTATTTATTCAGAAGAATATGCAAAGCCTGACATCTATAATTATTCGAATTTTTATATAGATGACTTTTATAGAGTTTATTCTTCATCAAGTCGTAAGTATGAATACAAGCCGTTTTATGAAGGCACTGAAGCGGCAACTGGTGTTACCGCTGGTATGATTTCAGATATGCTATCTAAAAACGAATTCTACAAGTGGCATCCTGAAGTTGTAAAGGCTGTAATGCTGAATATAAAGGATGCTGAGATGTTTAATTACGAAGGTCTCGTGGGCAAAAGGCAGTCATCGCAAAAGGATCGTGAATATCAACATCTTTCGATGTATTTTGTAGGTGATGTTAATACGTTAATGAAGGAGGCTGAGTGTGAAGGTCGCTTAGAAAATTGCTATAGCTTTATTTCTTTTGAAGAAAAGAAGCAATTGACGATTAAATTGAGCAAAAGCCATCTTGAAGGATTTTTTGATGTTGAGAAAAGCCGATTAGATGGATTTCGAATTGCTATTTCATGGTTAAATAGTGGAAACGATATAGCCAATCTTGGGGATGTTCCGCAAAAATATAGAATATATGTATATACACGAAATGTAGATAATAGTTATTTCATCCTTCGCAATTGGTCTGATGGAGCTTCAAGGGGGGATCACAGTGGTTATCCCAGCTACCCTTATAATCAACTCTATGATGCTGGGTATTCACCTCGTCATAGTTATTTTGATAATCTATCAGAATTTAAAATTCAAATTGTTCTTGATGAAGAAAATCCAAATTCCGAAAATTATGGTCAAATGGCTTTGGGCGTTGACATAATGCCTATTATATATTAATTAAATTTAAATATCTGATTATATTGTGATATAAAATAAATACGGCCGGACATTCCCTGTTCCGGTCGTTTTTGCTTTAAGAAACGTTATTTAATAACACAACGCTTTTGGCGCTATTGAATTATGCCAAAAGCGCGCGGTTCAATTTTTTTAGCACACTTTGTATTCTTCGCACTGAACGGCGTCGGTGTCGATGCTTTCTTCGCCTTCGCTTTCGTCGCTTGCGCTAGACATTCTACGAGCAAGTTCAATGAGCGTCTGCACGCCAAAGCCTGTTGCGCCGTATTCGGTGTATTTCCAAGCTTTGTTCACGAATGCAGTGCCTGCGATATCCCAGTGAGCCCAAGCGGTGTTTTCTGGAACAAATTCTTGCAAGAAGAGCGCTGCGGCAATGGCGCCAGCGTCGCTTCCGGTGTTCTTGAGGTCTGCGAAATGGTCCTTCAATGCGTCGGCGTATTCTTCTTCCAGCGGCATGCTCCAGAACTTTTCGCAGCAGGCTTCGCCGCAGTTGATAACGTTCAATGCAAGGGCGTCGTCGTTGCTGAAGAATCCTGCAACGGCATAGCCGAGTGCGCGAACCATGGCTCCAGTGAGCGTGGCAAGGTCCACGATGTGCGTTGCACCGATGAGCCCTGCTTCGGCAAGGCCATCCGAGAGCACGAGGCGTCCTTCGGCATCGGTATTATCGACCATAACAGTTTTGCCGTTTTTCGCGGTAAAGATATCTCCTGGTAGCACGGACTTGTTGCCAATTGCATTTTCTGCAAGGCAGCATACGGCGCTCACCTTAATGGGGAGCTCAAGCGTGGCGATGGCTTGGATGGCTGCAAGTGCTGTTGCGGCACCGCTCATGTCGCTAATCATCTCGGGCATGGATTTGGGCGGTTTCAGACAAAGTCCGCCTGTATCGAATGTAAGTCCCTTACCGACAATAACCAAGTGGTCTGCAGAAGTGCGCGCTTTTTTATTAGCGTTTTTGACGGCTTTTTTCCCGCGAGCGGTCTTACTACCATCATAAGAGAGCGTAATCATGTACGGCTCGTGCGAGCTGCCCTTGCCAACAGTCACATGTCCCATGAAGCCTTCTTTTTCGAGTTGCTTCATGTTGCGTACCTTGATTGAAAGTCCCGGCGTGTACTTCGCAATCGTATTTGCATTTTCTACAAATTCAGCGGGGTAGAGGTCCGAAGCGCATGTGTTAATCAAGTTCTTCGCGAGGACAATAGCCTTGTTTTCGATGGCGACATCTTCTGCAATCTTCTTGAATTCAGTGGCATGATCGCCAGCGACGATTTCGAACGTAACCTGGAAGGCTTCTTTCTGCTTGCTCTTGTAAGCATCGAATTTGTAATCGGCGTAGTAGAGTCCGTGCAAAATGCTCTTGAACTGTTCTGGCGCCGCATCGGCAAGCATGATGGAAACCATCGGGATTTGGCGCTTGCTTGCTTTCTTGGCTAGGCGGTATGCTGCCATGCGCAAGTGGTCGAGCGAGGAGAGTCCGCGTTCCTTGGCGGCGTTTACAAAAATGGTAGGCTGGTTGTCGATTTCCAAAAATTCCAAATCTTCGAACGGACCCTCGTCCATGCCGTTCAGTACGGATTCGACTTGCTTTTCGGCTTCTTCCGAGAGAACGTTGGAAAATTGGACAGATTTTTTAACAAAAAATAGGGCGCTAGTATTGGCTTTGCCCGAAGCGGTATTCACAATAATTGTTTTCATATAGCGTAATCTAGTATTTTATAAATGGAACGCTGGCTTTTTGTATTGGTTTTTCGATTACAAAAATACTATAATATTACAATGATTATCATTGGAGGATCAATATGAATCTGAAGTACACTGGAATTTTGACTGCTTTTGCAGTTTCTGCCGTGATGGCTCAGAATACGGCACCTGCTGAAACTGCCGCTCCTGCACCGGCCCCAGTCGCCGAAGTCGCTCCTGTTCAGGCTGAACCGATTGTTGAACAAGCTTCCGCCCAGACTGAAGACAAGTTTACTCAAGCCGAAAAAGAGCTTGCTCCCGAAAATCTCTTTTCGGAACCTACCGCAGTTCGCGGTGCCGACGCTGCAAAGCCCGTCCAGAAAAAGACTACCAAGAAATTCGTTTATCGCCCGGTCTATTCTCCGGCAGAAATTGAACCTAGCCGTGGCAAAGTAAAGACAATTTACGTTTCCGAAGTTGCCAGCGCCGATACGATTGATATGGATCAGCTCCGCGGTCGCATTCCGCTTAAGTTTACGTTTGGTATCCAGGGTTTTGTCGGTAACGCTTTCCTTTCGGGCGATAACGGTCGTTATGAATATGACCGTTATTATGGCTTGACATGGAGTGCTGGTGCATTTGCCTTGTTCCCGTTGGATGAATACAATATGGCGTTCAAGACGGGAGTGTTGTTTGAACACGATAATGTCAGCAACAGCTATGTGGGTGAGGTTGATGACAAAGTGGGCGAATGGCGCATGTCGTTCAGTCGCAATCGCATTTCTTTGCCGCTCCTCCTTTCTTTGAAGAGCGCTAGGTCTAGCTTCTTCTTTGATGTCGGTGTGCAACCGTCTTTCGCTGTTTCGGACAATTTTAAAATGAAGTCTTCGGACGATAAAGTAAATGTCAAGGACGATATGATGGATAACGATTGCCGCTCTGCGATTGATTGGTCTATTGTATTTGGCTTTGGTATTCGCGCTAATCGTTATGTTGGTTTCGAAGCCCGCTTTATTTGGGGACTCAACAACCAGTATGACGACTATAACCGCTGGCCGGTCAATAATCTGTCAACTAAGGCAGTCTCTGTTGGTGCAACATTCTACGCATTTTAGTTAAAAATATGATTCTATCAGTTGCGGCCATTGTCGTGGGCCTTGTTCTTCTGGTCTGGAGTGCAGACCGGTTTGTGGATGGGGCCGTCGGCGTGGCCCAATTTTTTGGCATGAGCACATTCCTTATCGGGATGCTGATTGTGGGGTTTGGAACGTCTGCACCGGAAATGGTCGTTTCCGTTTTGTCTGCAATGAACAACACTCCGCAACTTGCCCTTGGAAACGCTTACGGTTCCAATATTGCAAACATCGCGTTAATCCTTGGCGTGACGGCGCTGATTATTCCGGTAGTCGTAAAGAAAGAGGCGATGAAACGCGATATTCCGATTCTGATCGCAATGACTGTTTTGACGATTTTGTTGCTGATGGATGGAAATGTTTCGTTTGTCGATGGCGTAATTCTTTTGTTCGCATTCGCGGGGATTACCGCGTTCAACATCTTTACGGAACTGCATGCAAAGCGTAAACGAAAAAAATCGGCTGAGGATGCAGATTTGGAAACGCCCGCCGAAAAAGTTTCAATCGTCAAATCATCGTTGTTGTTGCTCTTCGGACTTGTTCTTTTGATTGCAAGTTCGAGAATGCTAGTGTGGGGGGCTATCAATGTGGCTCAGGCGCTTGGCGTGAGTGACTTGCTGATTGGGCTTACCATTGTAGCGGTTGGGACTTCGCTTCCTGAACTAGCGAGTTCTATTGCGGCAGCACGCAAGGGCGAGAACGATTTAGCGGTAGGAAACGTTATTGGGTCTAATATTTTTAATACGCTTGTTGTCGTTGGAATTGCAGCTGTAATTACACCGATCAAGGCTATGGATGCAGAAGTGCTGAGTCGAGATTTGCCGATAATGTGTTCACTCACGCTTTTGCTTTTCTTGATTTGTTTCCCGTTTTTCAAGAGCAAACGCGCAAAAGCATCTCGCAAGAAGAATGAACAATTTGGTTTTGGCCGTATCGGCGGTGCTCTGTTCTTGAGCTTGTATGTTGCGTATCTCGTGTTGCTCGGTGTAACAACTGTGTAAAGCCTTAGATCCTCGCCTTCGCGATGATGACGAGTTCTTAGATCCTTACTTACGTACCTTTGAATAACAAAAAGAGCGGCTTTGCCGCTCTCTTTCGTTTCTAACCACTAGCCACTAACCACTGTTTACTTCTAATTCCCGAATGTCCAGACGATGCCGTACGCAAAACGGAGACCTTCGGGGGTGTAGCCGGATTCTGGTGCATAGATGCTGTGGTTGAAATTCTCGATGCGGTTGTAAAGTTCAAACGAGAGAATCTGCATGCGCGCTTCGAAATCCATCGCGAGATATTTCTTGAGAGAGACGAGCTCCGGCTCGCCTTTTTCGTTGATGGTGCAATCGTAGCGGTTGTTGAACCACTGGAAGTCAACACGTACGCTTACGCCGAGCCTGTCCTTGACAAAGCGGTTTTGCCAATGGATGCTGCCTTTGTAATAAAGTGAAGGTGTGTCGATGAGCTTGGTGCGTGTGATTTTTTGCCCACGTTCTAAATAGAATTTCCAGTTGCCCAAACGGAATCCCACTTGCATCATCCAGTCTAGCGTATGCGCATGGTCGAGGTTTTCGTAGCGGAATGCGGACCCCACAGAATCGGCAACTTCGGCATACGTTGTATCTCTCACTTCCATGGTTTCGTAGTTAGCGATATACGTTGAATGTTTATCCGTTGTATCTAAGCCGCCATTAACAACCCACTTGGGTTTTATCAAATTATTAGCGTGTTCGTAACGCAACCCAAGTCCGTAAAAAACATCGCGTTTTTGCCATACGATATTGGCGGTCGCGCGGTCGCGTATTTCGTATTTCAGGTTCTCGTTAGGGAATGCGACTCGACCCGTTTCTATAAGCTTGAGCTGATTCACGTCGGGGAATTTGTTGTCGTGGCGGTAAGATGCCGTTGCTATCAAATGGTAGGGGAGGAGGTATGTGCCATCGAGCGAAAACGCGGGTGCAAATTCAACGGTATCCAAAAGTGAACTGTTGCGCTGCATGCCGGCTTGTACGCGGAACAGAGCCTTCCCGAAAAGCGTATCCGAAACTTCTGCATAGCCGATTTCGCGGTCTTGGTAATATTTTTGCTTTACCTTATCGTTGCCCGACTCTTCGGTATTCACGAATTCATATTCAAAATGGAGTCTTGGGTTCAGGAACATGTTGTAGCGAGCGTCGAAGTTCCCGAGAATCGTTTCGTAGTTGCGTACCTTGCTTGTGTCGTAATAAGTGCTTTTGATGATGCGAAGTCCGACGTCGTTATATGTCGTATCCTGGCTCTTCGTAATCTTGGGGAGATTGCGCATTTCGATTTCGTGATTGCCGTAATGGATTTCGGTGCCGAGCGTCAAGCCCTTGATGGGGTAAAATTCAGCGCCACCGCCATACGTGCGTGTTTCAAGTATAATTCTATATGGATCCGTCTGGAATTCACGAGATGTCGGGTCAAGTGTATCTAGCAAAACTTTGTGAGTCGAGTTGTCGGCGTTGTCGAGATTTAAATAGTTTATCTTAAAAAATGCCTTGCCATAGCCAAATCGCCAAGTGACAATCGGTTGGAGGTGTATGCTGTTCATCGCGATGTTTCGACCGCCAAACGGAATTTCTGTAGAGTCTCGCCCCATGGCGAAGAATGGCGAATGCGTTACCGGTTGGTATTCGAAAGGCTTGGAGAGCATGTTGGAATGGCTAGAAACTCCGAGGTCGAGGGTTACCGAGTCCGTAATCAGTCGGCGGAATTCAAGGCGGAGGGCGTTGCCTTCGAATGGACCGCGTTCCCAGTTCACATCGGTAATTGGCGTATCGACCGGTATGCCGTGACGTTCTTCAAAGAGAATTCCGTTTTCGCCGTTGAGCGCAAGCGTGGAACCGTCATAGCTTAAACGTGTTGTGTAAATCCCGGCAAGCTTGCTCGGATAGCGCTTGCTAAGTGTTCCGATTCCAAGCGACCTTGCGGGGAGTTCCGGACTGCCAAGGATGGACGTGCCAAGCACCCATTCAGACTTTTGGCCCGAAACGTCGTAAGTGCGCTGCATGACTTCGCGCAGCGGAATGACCCAACGGCCTGCGTCCGTTTCTCTTGGCGCTGGGTCTGGGCCGTTCACCGTTTCAAAAATGGAATCCTGCGGAGTCGGGAGCACGCTTTTTTTGGCGTGAATGACATCGGCAAAAACGCTTGAAACAAGCGCTGACAAAACAGTAATTAGAAAAATTCCACGATTCATTAGAACCATTCTGCACGAGATTTTTCGCGCCTTTCTCGGAGTGCCTGGACGACGGTGTAGGGCATTTTCATGCAACCTGGGAGGTAGGTTCCGCTTTCGGTGTGAAAGTCTGAACCGCCGGTGCCCACAAGCCCGAACTTTTGCGCCATTTCTTTGTACTTGCGGCCAACAGCCCCCTTTTGCGCCGGGCTGTAGACTTCCATGCCTTGTATGCCCCATTCCACCATGTTTTCGATGAACTGGTCGCTGAGGCCGGACTTGTATGGGTGGGCGAGGACGGCAATGCCACCCGCATTTTCGATCAAGCGAATTGTTTCTTGCGGGTTCAACCCCTTCTTTTCGACGAAGGCAATGCAGCCGTCGCCAAGGTATTTCGTGAACGCCTCGGAGAAGTTCGAAATGTATTCTTCATCGACGAGCGACATGGCGATGTGCGGACGCCCAATGATTTTACCCTTGCAGTATGAGTGCACTTTTTCGAACGTGATGCCAATGCCAAGTGCGTTCAGTTTTTTGATAATCGCCTTCACGCGTGCAATGCGCTGCTTTGCGAAATCCTCAAGTTCCATGTTGAGGGCGAGGTTCGTCGGGTCGCAGAAGTAGCCTAGAATGTGGATGTCCTTGCCTTGCCATACCGCAGAAATTTCGATTCCCGGAATGATTTCGAGGCCGATTTCCTTGGCGGGTTCTTCGGCAAGCTTGTAGCTATCAAGATTATCGTGGTCCGTGATGGATATGCAGCGAAGTCCTTTGCGTTTGCAAAGCATGAGCAATTCATCGACTGAAAGATTGCCATCCGAGAGCTTGGTGTGCATGTGCAAGTCCGCATAGCCGCCATTTTCAGTGATGATTGTCGAAAACATCTTTTGCATGGCTATTCCCCGTTATCCTTTGTAAAATAGCGAGCCATCATCCTTGCTGGTGAAATTGTCTTGAGCGTATGCAGACTGATGTTTAAGAACGGGTATTCACGAACGCAATCGAATCCAACGCGCAGCGAAGCTCCGCTGACTAAAGCGAGGTACAAAAATTGCGGCTTGTAAGGTCCAATGTAGACACAGGCGAGAGGTTCAAACGCTTTTATTTGGGATTCTAGCTTTTCGAAAATAGATTCCCCGTAGCGGCAACCTTTATCGGTGTAGTAAGAGGCGTTTGCTTTTTTCTTTTGTAACAGAATCTCTAGATCGCCGTGGGCAATGAATAGAATGGACTTGAAACTTTCTTTGGGAAGTTCGTCCAGAATGACCTTTGCAATTTTTTTGTCCTCGGGCATAAAGAACAGCGTTTTTTCGTGTTCTTGTAGCGACTTTGGAAACGAAAAAGCCTTTGTGTTCTTGATTGGACCAGCCTTATACGCAAACCAGCGATACAGCAATGGTCTGCAAAGTAAGCGCATTGCATAATATTGTTTGTCGTCGGCGAAATACTGCGAAGAAAACAAAGGAACTCCTATTTTTTATTTCGATAAAAATATATAAATTTGCGCCATGCCTAAACAAAAGTTCTATGCTGTTAAAAGCGAAAATGAAAAGAAAATCGTGACCACGTGGACCGAATGTGAAAAACTGACTCACGGAGTTAAAGGTGTTTTGTTCAAATCCTTCGGTTCCCGCGAAGAAGCGCAAGCGTGGCTTGATGGGATGGAAGCGCCCGCTCCTGATGGAATCCGTGTATTTGTTGATGGATCATTTTCTCCAGGCTTTGGCCCTGCGGGATGGGCTTTTGTTGTAACTGAAGACGATAAAGAACTTGCGCGAGGTTCTGGAATAACCGCATTCGATGCAGAAAGCCGCAATATTGATGGTGAAGTGATGGCATCATTCCAGGCGATGAGATGGCTCGATGCGCACGATATAAACGGCGTGATTTGCCATGACTACGAAGGCATAGCGCGTTGGGCCAAGGGCGAATGGCAAGCCAAGAGTAATATTGCCCAAATGTACGTAAAAGCGGCCAAGCCGTACTTGCACCGCGTTCAGTTTGAAAAAGTGGCCGCCCATACAGGCGTTAAATGGAATGAACTTGTAGATAAACTAGCGAAAGAAGCCATCGCAAAAGCAAGGAAAAAATAGACGAGAGACCGCTTCGCTGGTAGACGAAAGACGAGAGAGGCGAATGCAATGGATACGCTTGCGTATACATTGCTGAGCCGACCTGTCTTGGCTTGAAGAGCAAAGACGAGAGATATGATTGCTATAGTTCTTATTTTCTTTCGTCTCTCGTCTATAGCCGCATTGCGGCGTTCTTTCGTCTAATCATTCTCATGCTTGCTCATGCAGTGGAGACTGCCGCCTTCTTCAATCACGGTGCGGCAATCAATGCCTATCACCTTGCGGTCTGGATATACGCTTTCGAAATAGCTCTTGGCCTTTGCATCGTTCGGGCTCTTGTATTTCGGGAAGATGAGTCCTCCGTTCACGTATATGTAGTTCATATACGATGCCGGGAGAATCTGGCCGTCATCGAGCACGCGCTGCGGTGGGAGCGGGAGCGTATCGACCTTGGCGTTTTCGTAATGATCCTTGAGCCAGCTTTCGATGAACTGTTTGGCTTCGGTCAAAATCGCGTAGTTCGGGGAGCGCTTGTTGTCGGTCATGCACATGACAACGCGGTCTTTTTCCACGAATCGTGCGACGTTATCGATGTGGCCGTCCGTGTGGTCGCCATGCAAACCGTGCGGGAGCACGAGCAATTCCTTGAGGCCAAAGGCCTTGCAAAGAGCCTTCACGACTTTCTTCAAGTCCTTTTCATCATTGCGGTTCTTGCCGACGAGGCAATCTTCGGTCGTGATTCCGAGACCGTCACCGTTGACTTCAATAGCGCCGCCTTCAAAAATGAACGGAACGCTTTCGTTGAGCGGGAGTCCTTGCTTTTCGGCAATTTTTTGCGGGATGGCGTTGTCGAGTCCCCATGGCGGGAACTTGGCGCCCCAGGCGTTAAACTGCGTTTCAGTGACAACCTTCTTGTCGCCCTTCTTCATAAAGAACGGACCGTAGTCGCGAATCCAGATATCGTTCGTCTTGATGACGATGAAGTTCACCGGGAACGGACGATTGGCGAGAGCCGCCTTTTCTTCGTCGGTCAAGAAGTTTTTGGCGGGGAGCAATAAGTTCACCGGCTGGAATTCCGTGATGTTACGGATAAGTTCTACGTAGAACTTGCGGATATTGATGCCGCGTTCACCATACCAGTTCGTCTTGTTATGCGGGAATGCTAGCCATGTAGCGCTCTGCTTTTCCCATTCCGCCGGATAACGAATAGAATTTTTCGTCATGGATTAAATTCCTTTTTTATTTGCTTAGAGACTTGTCATCCTGGAGCGTAGCGACGGGATCCATAAATATTTCCGTTTCATGTATGGATTCCCTCCTGCGCTACGCTTAGTCGAGAATGACTATCACTGTCTACTTCCTACCGTCTACTTCCTACTGCGGCTCCGCCGCTCTAGTCTGCCCAAATTTTTAAAATGTCCTTGTACAAGTCCACGCGTCTGTCGCGGAAATGCGGCCACCAGCGGCGATTTTCCTCGGTTTCGGCAAGGTCGAGTTCGACGTAACTTGCTCCCAAAAATTCAGGATCGCACTTTTGCAAAATGTAACCGTCCGGTGCAGCGACAAAACTTGTGCCCCAGAACGTGAGGTGGCCTTCGACGCCCGAGCGGTTTGCTGCAATAACAAACGTGCGGTTTGCAATGGCATGGCCACGCATCACGGTCATCCAGCTGTCTTGCTGACGCGGGTAGATTTCCTTCGGCTCAGAATCCATCCAACCAATAGCGGTCGGATAAATTAATACATCGGCACCCTTCAAACTCATGATTCGAGCGGCTTCGGGGAACCACTGGTCCCAGCAAATGAGCACGCCGAGCGTGCCAGCGCTTGTCTTAATCGGTTCAAAACCGGTGTCGCCCGGAATAAAGTAATACTTTTCGTAGAAAGCCGGATCATCAGGAATGTGGCTCTTGCGGTAAAGGCCAGCGATGCTTCCATCGCGTTCGAACACGAATGCCGAGTTGTGGTAAATACCGCGAGCGCGCTTTTCGAAGAACGGGAACACGACAACGGCGTTCAGTTCCTTGGCGATGGCCTGCCATTCGGCGACAATCGGATGATCTTTTTCGATAGCAAGGTCAAAAAAGTCCGCATTTTCCTCGAACGGGAAGTACGGAGTGTGGAATAGTTCCGGGAGAACCAAAAGGTCAATATCTTTACCTTTGAGCTTGAGAGCTTCGTCCTTATACCACTTGTTGTTGGAATCGAAATCCCCAGTCCATTTACCTTGCAGCGTATATACTTTTATTTTTTTCATGTGCAATAATTTAGCAAAAACAAGCCGTACATTCAATTTTCTGTAAGAACATTGTTTTGTTTGCGTAAAATCACGCTGATGATACGCTCGCGCGTTGTAAGTTTTCTATATTAACCCTTGAATTTTAAAACCCTTGAATTTTTATAAAAGGATAAATAATGTCTCTTAAACTTATTTCTCGTGGTGCTGCTGCCGTGCTCCTGACTGCCGGCATTGCCTCTGCTCAATTGATGAATTCGAAGAGCCTCGACGTTATTCGCGTCGAAAAGACTGGTATTTCTGGTGGTAAGATTGATAGCCTTGCAACCATGCTCGGCCAACAGCAGGCTCCGGGTCAGAAGTTGTCTGATGAAATGATGACTCAACTTCGCTATGCGGTTGTAGATAATCTCGTGGGTCAGGAACTCATAAAGCTCGAAGCTAAGAAGATGGGTATCAAGGTCTCTGCTTCTAAGGTTGACAGCTTGACCAACCTCTTCAAGAAGCAGTTCCCGAGCGAAGACGCTTTCCAGAAAGAACTCAAGAAGTCTAACACGACGATGAAGCAGTTCAAGGAAAAGATTGAAGACCAGCTCAAGAGCGAAGAAATCCTCGTGAAGAAGGTTCCGTATCCGAAGGACCCGACCGAAAAGGATCTCGAAGCATTCTGGCAGCTCAACCAGTCTAAGGTTGCTATCAACGACACCATCAGCGGTGCACGTATCTTCATCTCCACCAAGGGTAAGAGCGCTCAGGAAATCAGCGATGCCAAGGACATGTTGAAGGGTCTTGCTGCTCAGGTTCGCTCTAAGAAGGCAACTTTTGCTCAGCTCGCTGCTATCTATAGCGACGACAAGGAAGCAAAGAAGACTGGCGGCATCATGAATAAGTTTGTCGCTAAGTCCAAGAGTGCTGCTTTTGCTAAGGCTGTTGGCAAAATCAAGGTTGGTGAAATCTCTGAAGTCATCACCGAAAATGATGGCGTTTCTATCTTCATGCTTACCGAAAAGAATGACGGCAAGTTTGAAAGCTACAGACACCAGATCGATTACATTTTGCGCGTGCAGCGTGAACAGGAACGCCAGGCTAAGCTCAAGGCTTACCTCGACGAACTTGGCAAGACCTACAAGGTGCAGTACCTCGACAAGAAGTACGAACCGCCTCAGGCCATCGGCGCTGCTAAGTAATTTAGAGCTATGAGGGCGGTCGCCTACGGCAACCTTTGAGGTATGAGCTCGGCACGAAGTGCCTTTGGGGTTTAACCCTCAAAGCGAAACGACCTCAAAGCACCAACGGTGCGACCCCATTACCCAAAGGATGCTGAACGGCATCCTCTTTTGTTCTGGAAGATGAAAAAAATTTGAAAAATGGAGATGTAAATGGCATTCAATACAACTCATACCGGGCTTATCGAATTGCGCAGTCGCATAGATAAACTCTGGGGGTATCTTTGACTTAGAAGCAAAGACCGAAGAACTCTACGTCCTTGAAAAAGATTCCGGCGACCCGAACCTGTGGAATGATCAGGAGAAGGCGCAGGCAATGATGAAGAAGATTGGGAACCTCAAGGGGCTCCTTGATTCCTGGAAAGAAGTTTCCCAAACGTGCGATGACCTTGCTGAACTTTATGAAATGAGCAAGGATGAGGAATCGGCGGACCTTACCGCAACGCTCGAATCCGATATCGCGGAACTCAGGGCGCGTGTGGAGAAGATGGAGTTCAAGAAAATGCTGAACGGGCCGGATGACGCCTGTGCATGCCTCATGTCTATCCATCCGGGTGCAGGCGGCACAGAATCCCAGGACTGGGCGCTCATGCTTTTCCGCATGTACACACATTTCTTTGAACGCGAAAACATGGACTTCAAGGTGGTGGATTTTCAGGAAGCAGAAGATGCAGGCCTCAAGAGTGCAACGATCGAAGTCACTTGCGAAAACGCATACGGATTGCTGCGTTCGGAAATTGGCGTTCACCGCTTGGTGCGTATCAGCCCGTTTGATGCCAACGCTCGCCGCCATACGAGCTTTACTGCTGTTTATTTGTACCCGGAACATGAAGATATCGAATTTGATTTGGACATGTCCGAAGTGCGCGTCGATACATACCGCAGTAGCGGTGCAGGTGGTCAGTACATCAACAAGACCGATTCCGCAGTGCGTATGACCCACTTGCCGACAGGCATCATGGCGAGCTGCCAGACGGAACGTTCGCAGATCCAGAACCGCGAAACCTGCTATAAAATGCTCAAGACCATGGTCGCTGAACACTACCGCTTGGAAGAAGAAGCGAAGCGCGATGCTCGCATGGCCGAGAAGAAAAAGGTCGAATGGGGTAGCCAAATCCGCAGCTACGTGTTGCAGCCATACCAGATGGTCAAGGACTTGCGCACTGGCGTGGAAACCTCGGATACCGCAGGCGTGCTCGACGGAAAAATCCGCCCGTTCATCGACGCTTATCTGCTGAGCACTAGCGAAGGGAATAAGGGGTAGGAAGTTAGAAGTAGGAAGTAGACGGTAGACAAATGCGTAGGGCGAGTGAAGCAGGATTGCTTGCAAGCCTATTTCCGAGCCTAGCATTTGGTGCTTGAGCAAAGCGAAAGCACAAAGTAGACAGTAGGAAGTGGCGGGTTTTGCCCGCCATTTTTCTTTTACTTTAAGTTGTACTTTTCCTTGATAGCGATGCGTTCTTCTTCTGAAAGGTTCTTGAGATAGTTCTTCCAGCCAGGGCAAAAGTTTATATGGAATCGCCAAATGCGTCCAATCAGCGACTTGGGGCTTTTGTCGTATTGTGCGCGGATTTTGCAATTTGCACAAGCCATTTTTTGACACCTTTTGTTGATTGTGATTCTTCTTAATATACAATAAAAATACTCCCAGCGAAAGCCAGGAGTATTTTATTTTTTGAAAGCGTTTTGAAGTAAAAATTACTTCATAGCACCGCGTTCGAGCTTGATCGTGAAGTTCGTGATATCGCAAACTTCGCTCGGACCCCAGTACTGGATCGGACCCGGGTAGGTGTAGGATTCAGTCTTAGCCCATTCGTCGCGGCGAGCGGCGAAGTACTTGAACGGAGCGCTCATCGGGCCATCGAGTTCAACGAGAGCCTTGCGGATAACCGGCTTGTCTGCACCGTGACGGCGTTCGATGTTCATCATCATGGTAATCGGAAGGCCGCCAGCGACCCAGTTTTCGATACCCTTGGTGACGTTGCGAACAGAGCTCATGTAGCCGTTCATGTTATTGAGGGCGAGAACGGATGCTGCAAAGCCGAGGCTGTAGCAGTAGTCAGCGTCGAAGTTGGACGGAGCTGCGCAACGGCCTTCGTAACCGAAGAAGTGGTTGAGAGCAGAGAACTTGCCCTTGAAGTCACCACGGTTCTTGAGTTCCTTCTTGACCATTTCGATGATGAGCTTTTCAGTTTCGATGAGGGAAACCTGAACGTTGCCATGACTGTCGCGTTCGAGCATGAGCTGGGCCTGGATGCCAGCCGGGAGGCTCTTGAGGACTTCAGCGGATTCAGCGCTGACCCATGCGCAGAGCTTTTCGACCTTAGCAGCCGTGTCGAGACCTTCGACTTCGGCTTCGTGGTGGGCGAGGGCTTCAGAAAGTTCAGAGATAAGGACACCAACGTCCGGGATGAATTCGAGGAGGCCTTCCGGAATGAGGGCGACACCGAAGTTCTTGCCCTGAGCTGCACGAGCGTAAACAACGTCAGCAACCTGGTTGATCACGTCCTTGAGCTTCATCTGCTTTGCCTTGACTTCTTCAGAGATAAGGCAGATGTTCGGGTGGGTCTGGAGAGCGGCTTCGAGAGCGATATGGGAAGCAGAGCGGCCCATGAGCTTGATGAAGTGCCAGTACTTCTGAGCGGAGTTAGCATCGCGCATGATGTTGCCGATGAGTTCAGAGTAGGTCTTCACAGCGGTGTCGAAACCGAAAGAGGTTTCGATGAATTCGTTCTTCAAGTCACCGTCGATGGTCTTCGGGCAACCGCAAACGCAGGTCTTGACGCCCTTGGACTGGAAGTATTCACCGAGAACAGCAGCGTTCGTGTTGGAGTCGTCACCACCGATGATAACGATAGCGTCGAGGTCGAGCTTGTTGGCAACAGCGATGCACTTGTTGAACTGTTCTTCAGTTTCGAGCTTGGTACGGCCAGACTGGATCATGTCGAAGCCACCGGCGTTGCGGTAGGCGTCCATCTTGGCGTCGTCAATTTCAATGTACTTGCCGTTTTCGAGGCCGCTCGGACCGCCGAGGAAACCGAAAAGGACGGAATCCTTGGAAACGGACTTGATGCCGTCGTAGATACCGGCGATAACGTTATGTCCACCCGGAGCCTGGCCACCAGAGAGAACCACGCCCATGCGGAGAGCCTTGCCAGCCTTGGCTTCGGCTGCTTCGAACTGAACAACCGGAAGACCGTAAGTGTTCGGGAAGAGTTCCTTGATCTTGGCCTGGTCGCTAACGGATTCCGTAGCAGCACCCTTGTTAATCTTCACGCTGAGGGCGCCATTCTTGAGGGACACCGGGAGCTTCGGCTGATAGGCCTGACGGGCCTTGGTCAGTACAGAGAGATTTTCGGACATTGTTTATTCCTTTTGTTAATCCCGCAAAAAAGCGGGTTTTGGTTAAAATCCGCGCGTAAATATAGTAATTATTCTTTTCAAGAATCAAAAAGTACGTTATGCGGGCGGGGCCCCAGCTCGGAGATGACGCCTCCGGCGTCAGCGGCTTCACTCGGTTATGCCGGTCTGCAAGCAGCTCGTCGCAACACTCGTTTTGCACGCTACTGCGAAGAAAATACCCTGGCCGACGCTTTTACTTTCTCTACGATATGCTTTTTATACATTTGTATATCAAATCACGCTGGATAAGAGTAATTTCAGAGATTTTTTTTACGAAATGTGATATTTGTCAAATTTTTGTACAAATTTTTTAGACAATTTCCCCAAATGAATGTAAATTTTTACTATATATTTCAAGCGTAATAAAAATGTAATATTCTGTATGGCGTTTCTTATTACGAAATACAATTAAGAAGGTGAGTGTATGAATGTTTTGATATGGGGATCAGATACAATTTTAGGGCATGGATTGTTGTCCATGCTTAAAGAAATGAAAGATGGTGTGGTCAATGCCATCGGAAATATTGAAATCGGGGAAATATTTGCCTGCGATTCAAATTCCGAATTATCCGATATTGATGAAGCCTGTGCTAACGCCGATTTCGTGTTCAATATGTCTTATGGTTTCAAGTCGGACAAGCTTATTGAAGGTTTGAACGTTCATAATAATACTTGTCCAGTCCTTTTAAGCAATTCTGTGGGCGATATAAGACTATTCCGTGAATACGCTCAGAGCAACAATGTGCCGATCCTCGAATGGGCTCCTAATTACGATATGGAGCTTTTGAGCATCGAAGCACAAGTCTATGACATTATCGGCGCGCTCCAATGCGCATAGTTTAGACGAAAGAATGGACTGAGATTCTACGGACGAAAGATATCAGGCGGCCTTTGAGCCGCCTGTTTTGT
Organism: Fibrobacter succinogenes; assembly: GCF_902779965.1. NCBI lineage: Bacteria > Pseudomonadati > Fibrobacterota > Fibrobacteria > Fibrobacterales > Fibrobacteraceae > Fibrobacter > Fibrobacter succinogenes. The sequence continues at coordinate 41,443 of NZ_CACZDK010000035.1, forward strand.
TATTTTCCTCGAATCTGTTCTTCTGAGAGATTGAATCTTTTGATAAGAATTTCTATGGGGACGCCGTCTTCGTAAAGCCCTTGCGCTGTACGGAGCTTTTCTTCTGCTATTTGTGGGCGGAAATAGTCTCCAATACTAACGAAACCGTATTTTTGTCCGATGTTTACGAACGCCATGTTCAGCTCCTTTAGGAAATCTTTGCCAAATATATACTTGTTTTTTCAAGCAGACAAGACGCCTCGTTTCGCGGCATTTTTTAATAAACTCTTTTCGGGAAAACAAGAGATATTATGTGTCGGATTTATTTATCAGTGGTTTTTATAAAATAGTTTGACGTACTTTTTGCGTTTAAAAGGTGCTTTATCCAGTAAATTTTTTTATTCCAGTATTAATTCATTCGGTAAGGCTCCCTCCATGCAGAGGAGCCTTCTTTTTATGCCGACTCCAAGCGCGTAACCGCTCAAGTGCCCACGGCTGTCGATAACGCGGTGGCAAGGAATTACCACCTGTAGTGGATTGTTGTGCAATACATTCCCGACCGCGCGAACCGCCTGTGGATGACCAACCTCGATTGCGACTTGCTTGTAAGTCCTGGTTTTCCCGTAAGGAATGTGCCGCGTGACTTCGAGAACTTTTTTCTGAAACTCGGTGCCGTAGATTTTTATGGAAATAGAAAACTCGCAGAGCTTGCCTGCGAGGTACAAATTAAGTTCATTCACAGCCTTACGGTAGGCGTTGCGAACGCGGTTGTTTATTTGCAATTCCGAGTCTGGGCTTGCATAAGCGCATGCTTGAACATTGCTCGGAGTTGCTTTTACTTCGTCTGTATTTTCCTGAAATTTTAGACCACAAAGTTTAGATCCTTCGAAGATAAAGGTCCATTCGCCCCAGACATTCCGGTGGCTTATCTTTGTGAATTTCGGGTCATCAAACTTCATACCATGCGGCATATCTCCTAGCGCAAGGGGTATTCCTTGTATTCCTGTACGCCGAATTCTTCCTTGAGGAAGTCCCAGCGCACAAGGCGGTTTTTCCAGTAATACTTGCGGTACAGGCGGCGTGCCACGCGGCTTGTTAGTTCGTATGGAATCGTGTGGTGTTCGTCGGCAACGCTTTCCATCGAAATGCGGAAGTCGAGTTCGCCGTTTACGACATCAACTGTTTCGCCAACTTGCACATCTGGAATGTGGCTTACATCGACCATTGTCGCATCCATGCACACGCGTCCGAGAATCGGGCAGAGCTGTCCACGGATAAAAACAAATCCCTTGTTGTATTCGCCGCGGAGGTAACCGTCACCGTAACCGATGGCGATTGTCGCAATGCGCGTGAGCTGTTGGGCTGCCCAGTAACCGCCGTAGCTCACTGTTTCGCCGGGCTTCACGTCGTGCACGTGGCGGATAGTGGACTTGATTTTCATGACGGGCTTGAGCGGCCATGGTGATGGTGCTGCTCCCATGCAGTTGTAACCGTAAAGGGCAAGGCCCGGACGCACCATGTCGAAGTGGCTTTCGGGGTGTGTGAGCGTGCCTGCGGAACTGGAGCAGTGGCAGATTTCCGGGCGCAGTCCTTCGGCTTCGAGAACGTCTACGAGACGGGAGAAACGTTGAATCTGAACTTCTGTTTTTGGATTGCCCGGCATGTCGGCTGTAGCAAGGTGCGTGAACATTCCTTCGAACTTCAAATGCTTGAGGGATAGTGCCGCGCGAATGTTGTTGAAGTCTTCGGCGTCAAAGCCGTAACGGTTCATGCCCGTGTCTATCGCGAGGTGCGCCTTGCAGGTGGTTCCCGTTTCGCCAAGGAATTGGTCGAATGCCATTGCTGTGCGGATGTCGGTAATGGCAGCCGTGAGCTGGAATTCGACAAAGTAGGCGAAGTCTGCGGGCGTGCAAGGACCCAACACTAGAATTGGCAAGTCCATGCCATATTGGCGAAGAATCATGCCTTCGCTAATGTGGGCTACGCCAAGGTAGTCGGCACCACCGAACTTGGCGGCAAAAGAGCAGGCGAGGCTTCCGTGGCCGTAAGAGTCTGCCTTGACGGGGAGTAAAATCTTGGTCGAAGCCGGAATTTGGCTTCTGATAAACTTGATGTTTTCACAAAGGGCGTCTAAATTGATCTCAATCCAGTTCGGGCGCGCAATTTTATTTAAGTCGGGAGGAGTAGATAAAAGTTTCATGATAGCAATAATATAGTCAAGTTTTAAGATTGTGTAGTGGATGGGAATAAAAGTTACTAGTTAATAGTTAGTAGTTACTAGAAGATTTTTGTTTGAAAAAGTCTAGTAACTTCAAACTCGGAACTTTTGCGAAGCAACCTCAGCAACTCAAAACGCTTAACTGTCGCAAAGCGGCTATACGTTCCAAATTGGAATAAATTACACTGGGCTAAGTTTTGTAAAATTCAAGGGCTGTGATAAAATTCAAAATTGAGCGCGAACCCAATAACTACGCGCAAAGCCTTATTTTATCTAAGTTTACAAAGCGTCGTATGAAATTTTCTTTACTATTTTGCGCTGTTTTCTTGAAATTTTTATTGGTACTTTATGGGTGTGATAAGGGTTCGGGTTGTTTCTTACTTTTGATAAATGAATAAAAAAAGTAAGCGGTTTGAACAAAATAATATCCCTTATTTGGTGATACAGATTTTCTGACATTGTTATATACAAACGTGATAATTGCGTACCTCAAGTGCGTAGTTAAAGCGTGCGATAGTTTCGCGTAACAGTTCGATTAAAGGGCTTGCCTTAAAGTCCTGTTACGAAATGTTGCCATTCGGCAAAAGGATTGCTCCGCTCACGGAGTAGTTGGTTTGCTGATACCAAAAAACATAAACATCCAAAAATCCTGCAAAGGGAGGATAAAATCATGAAAACGACAAATAAAAAACAAGACGCGTTCATCGCATCCTTGATGCCTGATTCTGACAAGAAAATGGTGCGCATTGCAAGCTTATCGCTGATTGTCGCACTGGCTCTTGGCTTTTGGGCCACGACATATGAACGAGTAATCGACGAAGTGTTGTTTGATACACCAGATAGCATTACCGTCGCAAAAGTAACCATGGCAGATCCTGTCAAAAAAACGGATGAAAAAAAGCCTGATATAAAGAAGAATAAAACTGTTCCGCCGGATCATCGCAAAAGGCAAGGTGGTGGAGGAAAGCCGAGTGGAAAAGGAAATCCGAAAGCTGCTCTCGAACGAGGCGTGCTCAAGATCCTGACTGCTCTGAAAAATAATCCGTCCGCCGATGCTTTTGTTGCGCTGAATCAGAAAACGGCGAAGGACATTGACAAGGTTCTTTCAAAAGTGAATGGCCTTCAGACTCATGGAACAACAAAGCTTGGCGGACGTCGAGGTCCTGTAAATGCAGGATTCAACGAAGGGTCGTTTGCTGGTGGTTCCGGAGGAATTGGCGATGCGCTCGGTGGCTTAGTCGGTGGCTCAGCAGGTCCTCTTGGAACTAAGGCGATGAAAGGTCATATTAAGGCGCCAAATCCAAATGAAATTGATATGGGTGCTGGTGGCGGATCCCGCTCTGCATCTGATATCATGAAAGTTGTGCGTCAGAGAACACCTGGACTTCGTCACATTTACAATAAGCACTTGAAGAAAAATCCGGGATTCCAGGGCAAGGTCACATTGAGGTTTACGATTGCGCCGGGTGGTGAAATTATAAACATGGCTCTTGTTTCTTCTACAACGGGTTACAGCGCATTCGATAGCGATATCAAGAATGCAGTAGCTAAATGGACTTTCGGTGTAATTAAATCGGGTAATACGACAGTGACGATTCCATTTACCTTTACGGAGTAATGAAATGGCGATTGGAGTAGAATAAAGACAAATAGATTTTTAAATTTAAGTCGGCGATTTTTGTCGCCGACTTTCGGTGATTTTAATTTATGGGGTAAAGAATGAAGGATCCTCGCATTACGCAACTTGCAGAAAATTTGATTAACAATGCTATAGCGCTCAAGGCTGGCGAAAACATTTTAATCGAAACGACCGATACACCGGACGAACTTTCGACTGAACTTATCAAGGCTGTCGCTAAAGCCGGTGGCAATGCATTTGTCCATAATTACAACAGCCGTGTCCGCCGCGAAGTTATCCGCTCGGCATCCGAAGAACAGATGAAACTTTCGGCAGAACTTGCTATGGATGAAATGAAGAAGATGCAAGCATATCTCTCCATCCGCGCCATGAACAACGCAATGGAAAACTGCGACATCGACGATAAGAAAATGCTTGCATACAGGACCATCACGCAAGACGTTTTGAATTACCGCGTGAACAATACGCGTTGGTGCGTGCTCCGCTGGCCAAACCCGTCGATGGCTCAAGGCGCAAAGATGAGCACGGAAGCTTTCGAAGACTTTTACTTCAAGGCTTGCCTTGCCGATTATCCGAAAATGCAGCGCGCTGCCCAGGCGTTGGTCAATCTCATGAACAGGACAAACAAGGTGCGTCTTGTTGCGCAGGATACGGACATCACGTTCAGCATCAAGGACATTCCGGCGGTGCCGTGCTGCGGCAACATGAACATTCCCGATGGCGAAGTTTATACGGCGCCTGTGCAGGGGAGCATCGAAGGCGTTATCCATTACAACACGCCGACGCTTTACGAAGGCAAGCAGTTCAGCAACATCCGCCTCGTCTTCAAGCAGGGTAAAATTGTCGAAGCCACATGCGAAACAGGTGACAACAAGAGCCTGAACGCAATATTCGATACGGATGAAGGCGCGCGTTATGTTGGTGAATTTGCAATCGGTTTCAATCCGTTCGTGCTTTCTCCGATGTGCGACATTCTGTTCGATGAAAAAATTGCTGGGAGCATCCACTTTACGCCGGGCATGTGTTACGAAGATGCTCCGAACGGAAACAAATCCGCTATCCATTGGGACTTGGTGCTGATTATGCGTCCGGAATACGGCGGTGGTGAAATTTGGTTCGACGACAAACTCATCCGTAAAGATGGACTTTTTGTGGTTGATGAACTCAAGTGCCTAAATCCGGAATCGCTTGGCGGTTAGTTGCAAAAATATTATATTATTGCATAAACCTCAAAAACTTATTATAAGGAAATCGTATGAATATAAAAACGATGTTTGGCATTGGCCTTATAGGCTTCGGTCTCGCCTTTGCTCAGGATGGCTCTTCTGAATCTCGTTCCATGAGCGAACAGGAACTCCAGAAGCAGGAAGAACAGGCCGCCTCTTCTGAAAGCCTGACTTCTCCGGTTGCTTTTGTAAAACCCGATATTCCGAAGGAATCCAAGCGTTCCCCATTCAATGCTATTCTGCATGGCAAGTCCTATAACAGACATAGCAATATGGCTGCTGCTAACAACACGGACCTTTTGCTCACGTACCCGAACTTGTTTGCTAACCGTAAGTTCTTCTACATCGAACCGACGAACAAACTCGGAATTCTCTCCCTTGGCTCGTTCTTTACGGCTTTCGATATTTCCAAGGCTACTCATGCGGACTCTACGGACTCCCCAAAAGAAGTCGGTCGCCTTACTCTTGGTTATGCCGCTCCTGGTTTCGGTGTCTATATTAGAGCAGGCCTTGGTCGCGATAAAGTCACCAATGATAATAAACGTAACATTAATGTTGAAGGAAATCCAAAAGATGTGGTTGCGCCTGGTAAAAGATCGAAAACTTTTGGTGGTGATGACTGGGCAGCATCTATTGCCAAGAGTTTCTTGGGCATGAATATCGCTGCAGATGTTGACTGGCTTACTGTTAAGAATCAGATTCACGTAGAACCGGATGTCGGTCCTGAAACTGAAGAACATTACGATAGCCTCACGGTTAACTTGAGCTTGACCAACGCTCCGACGGCAAAGAACTTTACCTGGACTCTTGGTGCAAGATTTATTAGCTTCAATGGCGAAAGAGAAGTTGATGACGATGTTGTTGCTGATAATGATAGCTTAGATTCCTTCTGGGAAATTGATCCGTACATTCGCGCTGGTCTTTCTGTTCTTGAAAATGAAAATGCCCGTATTCTCCTTGGTGCTGCAGCAATCGTTTCTTACAGACACTTTGATGATCCGCTTGATCGTTATGCTCTTACCACTGTTCTCCAGCCGAGCATGCTTGGTGAAGTTTTCTTAGGCGAAAACAAGAACTTCATGTTCTATGGAGAAGTCGGTTATGACTGGGTTGTTTTCCGTTACATGAAGGATGACGACGCTGATTATTCCAGGATGATGGATGTGATGAACTCCGTTAATGCTTCTGTTGGTTTCCGTTACCAGTACAAGGATTTCCTTGCTGTTGAACTCGGTCTCGGCGAAAAGCTCTTCACGGGTCTTGGAAACTTCTTCCAGGCTGATGGCACCTTCCTCGACTTCAGCGCTATGATCCGCTTCTAGTTGACGCTTAACAGTGTAAAAAGTAACGCCTCCCGGATGGGAGGCGTTCTTGTTTTTGTGCGTTAAACATTTGAAAAAAGAAACCCGTGCAGTAGAACTGCGCGGGCTCGACAATGAAAATTGTCATCGCGAGAATGCCCGCGATTCTCAATTACAGGCGTTCTGCAATCTGGACGGCGTTGAGGGCTGCACCCTTGCGGATCTGGTCGCCAACAATCCAGATGTTCATGCCGTTGTCGCAAGCGAGGTCCTTACGGATACGACCGACGTAGATATCATCCGTGCCCATGAGGTTAAGCGGCATCGGGTAGACGTTGTTTGCCGGATCGTCGCAAAGCTGGAGGCCTTCGCCGTTCTTGATAGCGTTGCGGACTTCTTCGACAGAGAGTGCGCGTTCCGTTTCGAAGCTGATGGCTTCGGAATGGCAGCGGAGTGCAGAAACGCGGACGCAAGTAGCAGCGCAGCGGACGTCGCTGTGCATGATCTTCTGCGTTTCGTTGAACATCTTCATCTCTTCCTTGGTGTAGCCGTTGTCGGTGAACACGTCAATGTGCGGGATGAGGTTGTAAGCGAGCTGGTGTGCGAACTTCTTCACGGTGACCGGCTTGCCTTCGACGATTTCCTGATACTGCTGCTTGAGTTCAGCCATGCCTGTTGCACCGGCACCGCTTGCGCTCTGGTAAGAGGAAACGTGGATAGTCTTGATCTTGCTCAAGTCGTTGATCGGCTTGAGAGCGACAACCATCATGATGGTCGTGCAGTTCGGGTTAGCGATAATGCCCTTGTGGAGCTTGATGTCTTCCGGGTTCACTTCCGGGACAACGAGCGGAACGTTCGGATCCATGCGGAAGAAGCTCGTGTTGTCAACGACGACGGCGCCGGCATCAACTGCGATAGGAGCGAATTCCTTGGAAACGCTTGCGCCTGCAGAAGAGAGCACGAGGTCAACGTTCTTGAAAGCATCCTTGCAAGTGAGTTCCACTTTGAGCTTTTCGCCCTTGAATTCATATTCGCGACCGACGCTGCGTTCGGATGCGAGAAGCTTCAAGTTCTGAAGCGGAAAGTTACGTTGTTCAAGAATCTTGAGGAGTTCCTGACCTACTGCGCCGGTGGCGCCCATGATCGCTACGTTACGAATCATAGATTTAACCTTTGTTTTTACTTATTGTTGAGGTTGATTGTTCGTTTTTAAATTTTGAATGATCTTGTTGAATTTATCGACATGCCTTTTTGCAATCACAATCAAGTCGTGAGCCTGTGCGTATTTTTTCCTTGCTTCTTCTGGATCTTCCAAAAGGCAATAAGAGTACAACACGTGGGTCGCGCTGCGAATTGTTTCTGAAGCTTGGACAAGTTCTGTATGAGCTTCACGTGCTTCAAGCGGATGGAAAATCCCAATAGCCTTGCGGTTCAGCGTTGTGGCCCTGTTGTTGATGGCAAGAGCCTGTTGGCTGCGATTTTCGCGTTCCATCTCGCCGGCATTGGCTTCCATGGGTTCGAATGAACTCACGGCACGCATGATGTCAAACATTTTGTCTACGAAAGATTCTGCCTTGTCTGCATAAGTATCAAGGCGGTCCATCACTTCAGGAGCGAGTTCAACATCGTCTTCGTCTACAGAATCGATTTGTTTATCGATGTTTTGCGCAGTGACTTGATTTTTACCCTGTTCCTTATTTTCGTTGTACGCATTATCAAAAGACGAAATGTAATCCTCGTACTTTTTGTTATGCGTAACGAGTTCGGTTGGAGAATAGGATGATGTAAGAACCAGGGCCGGACGTTCAAAGCATGCCGTTCCTATACAGCCGGTCAGCATGCAGAACGAGAAGAGAAGGTACTGTGCACGAGCGGACCATTCTTCGGTTTGCACCATGCAAAGAATACCGAACAGGAAAAGCAAAAAGAACGACAATAAAATACCACCCTCGACATTTTGGACGATGATGGTATTTTTCACGAAATAGAATAAGCAGTCTATAATAATCGTCAGAGTTGAAAGAATAGCTCCGACAACTTTCGTATTACGCCCACTGGTCGTTGCCGTGGCGAATATCGTTACGAACGAGATTCCAAGCGGCAACGCATAGATAAGCGTCATTTCTGCAATTCCTTGATTCATTCAGAGAGTCTTTTATTAGAACGGAAGATCGACGTCTTCTTCGGCCATGCCTGCGTCATAGGCTGGAGCGCTGTTTTGCTGCATTCCGTTGAAGCTGTTCGGTTGGAAACTGTTAGCTTGGCTATAGCCGCCTGCTGCCGGGGCGCCGCCCTGACCACGCGGAGTGAGGAGCTGGAACGTGTCCATGTTGATTTCGGTGACATAGCGCTTTTGACCGCTAGTCTGGTCGGTCCAGCTACGGTTGGTGAGGGAACCTTCAACATAGAGGCTCATGCCCTTGCGAATACCAAGTTGTTCTACGATATCTGCTATTTTGCCCCAGCCAATAATGTTGTGCCAATCAGTCTGTTCTTTCTGTTCGCCATTGTTATCACGATAGCGGCGAGAAGTTGCAAGAGAAAAAGAAACACGCTTACGACCACCATTAGGATTGACACGGACTTCCGGATCTTTGCCAATGTTACCGATGAGCATAACCTTATTCAAATAAGCCATATTATTATCCTATTTTTATTTTTGAATTTTCGGAATCAAAAATACAAAAAGTAATTTGACAGTTTTGTGTCAAAAAACAAAAAATTTGGCGAAAATCCAATAATTTTTGTGGATTTAACAAAAAACCATGTGGAGTAAACCACATGGCCTTTGCGATAAAGAGAATTATAAGAGAAACAGCCACGATTAGTATTCAAAGTTCACGCGGTAACGCTTGTGGCCGTTTGGTGAAACCTTGGCGCCCTTGGCGTTAACAAGTCCACGGTTGTCCTTTGAAATAGTCGGGGTTGTGCGGACAGCGCGAATGGCATTCGTTTCGCTCGAAGAACTGGGCGGAATGATCTGTTCGCTGCTGGATGATGCTACTGCGCTGCTCGAAGAAGCCGGTGCGCTAGAAGAACTGGAAGCTATGCTGCTGGAAGATGCCGGTGCTTGTTCGTTATCTTTTGGAACCTGTCCGTTAAATCCTTCTTGGCCTTTTTTGGTAAGTGCGATGATGGCCATTCCATCCTTGGTAAAGATGTTGCTTGGGCTGATGTCAACGCGGTTGCCATCGAATGTCCAATCACCCTTGCTCCAACGGTTATTGTCGAAAGTGTCGAAATTATCGGTCCAAAGGAGTTTGAAGTCTGTGCCGTTGTCGCCTTCGCCCGGCTTATATTCATAGACTTTTACCCAGTTGATGAACTGATAAACCGGCAGAATGTTGTCGTTCCATGCGCCGACCCAACCTGCGTCTTCGTGAGACCACAAGTTGAAACGGAGACCTTGCGGTTTCAAGCCGAGATCATTCACCTGATTTTTGTCGCCCTGACCCCTGACTGTCTTGCGGACAACTTTGCCGTCCAAAATCCAAGCAACGTAATCGGGAGTCCATTCCATGCCGTATGTGTGGAACGACTGATTTGATGCTGGATTGATGGCGTGGTGATCTTCGCTAGTCACCTTGCGGTCGGGCTGGCCGTTTCCAGGGCCAAAGCCGGTAATGATATTGGATTGGAAACTGCTGGGATTCTTGCCCAAAATTTCTATATCCACTTCGACCCAGGGTTCATTACCGCCGAGATAAGAATCGTTGTGATAAAGAAACATGGAACTAACAGTTCCTGAGCCGGCAGCCATTTGCATACGGGCTTCGAACTTACCATACTTCCAAGTTTCGTTGGTATAAAGTTCAGCACCGCTGTAATTTTTAGCGCTAACGGCTGCAGTAAGGGCGGCTGCAACAATGGCGCTCTTGACTGCTGTCTTCTTGATATTCATTATGCCTCCAACGAGAATTCGATAAAAACATCCCACACACCAAGTTGGTCCCATGCACCAAAAGCATCCCACACACCAAAATATCCCACGCACCAAAGTGATCTAATGCAACAAAACATCCCATGCACCGACCAAACATCCTATCTCACTAGTCAAAAAATAAGTTAGTTTGGATGCCTTACCAATGCTTTCAAATGTGCTTGTGAAATATTCTGTATCGACTGTATTGAAAAAGGACCCCTTGCGGAGTCCTTTTGAAAACTTTTGTAAACAAAACTGATTTTTACTTGTTTACGCTAAAGCGGATTACTTTTTCGCCTTGTACTTTCAGCATGTAAACGCCATTGCGGAGAGAACTCAAGTCAACGGATTCGCCGGCGGAGACGCGTCCAATTAAAGTTGAACGGCCACGAAGGTCAACAACGCTGTAATTTAAGCTGTTCTCGCGAGAGACGCTAAAGCGCAAATTGCCATGGTCCATTTGGATTGCAGAATGGTGGGCGAGGGCAAACGTGCGCGATTTGATGGCGGTTGTGCCCGTAGACGAGGCTAGCTTGTAAAGGAAATTGAAAACCTTTTCCTTCACCGGAGTTTCGTATTCGTCTTTATCGTAAAATTCGTGTTTAACGCCTTCGACAAAATAGGATTCGTGTTCGATGTTTTGGGCGGTTAAAATAGAGTCGATGACAAAGCTGCCGTAAAGTGTTGGGGTTTCGACGTTCAATTTCATGCCGTTCATAGAGATTCCGCCGCTGAGAGGGCGACCTGTCTTGAAGAGAACGGTTGCATCGGCTGTTCCGTGGGCAAGGAATACTGGAGTATTGTTGTTGCCTATGAGGTTTGGATTGTGAATGCCACCCCATAAAGCGACGACGCCGTTAGCGTGGGCATCAAAGCCTTGTTCGCCATAAAGATCAATGACGCCTAGTTCTGGTGCGCCTTCTTTTTTGATGTAGCTAGGAAAATCCGCTTCGGTTTGAGCGTAAATATTTTCGAGAGAAAGGATGGCGCCAGCGCTATTGCCCATGAGGTAAATGCGGTTTGGGTCAATGCCGAGCGTTGATGCATTCTTGCGCATGTAGCGGACTGCTGCACCAATGTCTTGTACGCCGCGATAAACGGTACGTGCAAAATTGACGCTGTCGATGCTTAAGTCCGTGCCTGTTCCAGAAACTGTAACTCCGCGACGATACTGGATGGACGCAGTCACAAAGCCTCGTGCTGCAAGGGAATCGCAAAAGTTTACGGTTTGTTGGTCGGTGTCGTCTTTTGCTCCTGCGACCATGGAGCCTCCATGACTAACAATGACGACAGCGCGGTTCGTTTCCGTATCACCCTTGGGCGTGTAAAGGTCCAACAACAAAGGCTTGTTTGCAACATCGGTTTCGCTAGTGTAGAAATAGATGTATTCTCCAGTACTGGAGTAAATCATATCCATCAGCGGATGAGGTGAATTTAGGTGTGGAACATCGGCTGCAAAAGCGATGTCTTTAGTCTTTTCGACTGTGAACATGCGGTCTTTGTAGCGGGTTTCTGCCGAATTTGCCGTTGTTGCGCATAAAGCGAATGTTGCAAATGTGACAAATATATCCTTCTTAATTGAGTTGTGAAAAATCATAGTCCTCTCCTATAAAAATGATATGAAAATATAGAATAAATTTATTCGCTTTATGAATTGTTTATTTTTTTTAGAAGTTGAATAATAACCTTGTAAATAAATATGATTATATTTTGTAAAACGGAGGTGCAAAATGAAGGTTATCTTGTTTAACGGCAGCCGTCGCGAAAATGGCTGCACTTATACGGCTCTGAACATCGTCGCAAACCAGCTCAAGGCCGCTGGAATCGAAACGAAAATCGTGTTTGTCGGTGGGCGAGTGCTCAAGGGCGAGGTGAATGAAGTTGTCCACGAAGCGAAGGAACTCTTGGCATCGGCGGACGGCGTTGTTTACGGTTCTCCGGTTTATTACGCCTCTCCGAGTGGCGAAATGCTGATGTTCCTTGACCGACTTTATGGTATTGCGGAAGCAAATCTGTTGTTCAAGCCGGCAGCAAATGTGGTCTCGGCTCGCCGCGCTGGTACAACAGCATCTCTTGATGTGCTCAACAAGTACCCAACTTATGCGCAACAGCCGCTGGTGACTTCGCGCTATTGGAACATGGTCCATGGTTCGAATCCGGAAGATGTGTTGAAGGACGAAGAAGGCGTGCAAATTATGAAGGAACTGGGCCGCAATATGGCATGGCTCCTCAAGAGCATAGAAGCGGGCAAACAGGCTGGCGTGACGCAGCCGGACGCCAAGCAGAAAGTCTATACCAATTTCATTCGATAATTTTATCGGAATGATTTGTAGGGATGCCGCGCGGTGAAAGCCGCGCTTTTTCGAAATGCCGCGGGGGAGTGCCATTGAAGAATGCGCGCAACCAGTCATACCCGCGACTTGTCATGCCCCACTTGATGGGGCATCTCCTTTTTGATAGAAAAACACCGCGCATTTTTCTATATTGCACAGCAAATGAATACGCTATTGAATTTTGACAGCGAGCATTTGTGGCACCCGTATGCTGCGCTGAAAAATACCCCCGCAAGATTCCTTGCAAAGTCGGCTCACGGAACGACGATTGAAACAGCCGATGGATTGAAACTGATTGATGCCGTATCGAGCTGGTGGTGCATGGCTCACGGGCATAACGCTCCTGAAATTGTTGAAGCGATTTGCAAGCAAAGCGAAAAAATGTGCCACGTGATGTTCGGCGGTTTTACGCACGAGCCTGCAATTGAACTGGGTGAAAAGCTGGTGAACTTTTTGCCTGAGGGCTTGAACAAGATTTTCTTTGCGGATTCGGGAAGCATCGCCGTGGAATGCGCCGCCAAGATGGCGGTGCAGTACCAGCATTCGCTGGGTCGCCCGGAGCGCTGTAAGTTGGTCGCCTTGAAGGGCGGCTACCACGGCGATACGGCAGGCGCAATGGCTTTGAGCGATCCCGATGGCATGCATGTGCTTTTCCGCGGAATCATGCCGCACCATTACTTTGCGGAACGCCCGAACTGCCGTTTTGACGAAGCCTGGAATCCAGCGGATTTTGCATCGATGGAACGCGTTGTCGAAGAGCATAAAGATGAAATTGCGGCGGTCATTTGCGAGCCTGTTTTTCAGGGCGGAAACGGCATGTGGCTTTATAATGCGGGTTACCTCAAGCGACTTCGTGAACTTTGCGACCGTTATGGCATCTTGCTTATTTTGGACGAAATTGCATCAGGATTTTACCGCACGGGCCCGCGATTTGCGATGATGCATACTGCTGAAAACGGTGCTGGTAATTGCCGCGAAAATAAATGCGCCGACTTTATAAAGCCAGACATTATGTGCATCGGCAAGGCGCTTACGGGCGGCTCGATTACGATGGCGGCTTGCGTTGCTTCGGAGAAGGTCGCCGATACGATTACGAATAGCAAGATTCCGGCGTTTATGCATGGACCGACATACATGGCGAACCCGCTTGCGTGTGCGGCTGGGATTGCTTCGCTTTCGTTGTTTGAAAGTCGCGATTACGCGTCGAGCGTGGCGCGGATTGAAAAACGCTTGAAGCAGAATTTGGAACCGCTACGTTCGCTTGAAAATGCGGCAGACGTGCGTGTGCTTGGGGCGATAGGTGTTTTGGAATTGAAGGCGAAACCGTCCGCAGACGACATTCTGCGTGTGATTCGCGAGACCGGAGTGTGGCTCAGACCGTTCTGCAATTACGTTTACACGATGCCACCGCTCATTACGACCGATTCTGAAATCGACCGCATTTGCGAAGCAATCAAGTTGATTGGTGAATGTGAACCCGCGCCAATTGTAGATGGCGAAGACGAATTCCATGAATAAATTCTATTTATAAAGATGGCGGATCGAGTCCGCCATGACGTTAGCATTCAAACGGAACTAAGGTCACGCAGTTCCGTTTTTTCTTGGATACATAAAGCGCCTTGTCGGCAAAAGAGAGCATGTCTGAAACGGTTCCGTCACCGAATGTTCCGCCAAAGCTCATCGTCAACTTTACATCCGGGTAATCTTGCAAAATGATTTTTTCCGCCTCTGCACGCATCTGTTCAAGCCTGATTTTCAGGACTTTATGACTGATGTTTCTGAACGAAATTAGGAACTCGTCGCCTCCATAACGTACCACACGATCTAAATTACGAACAGAAAATCGCAAAATCGACGCCACGGCAGCAAGGGCTGCATCTCCACACTGGTGGCCGTAATTGTCGTTGATTTCCTTGAAAAAATCAATATCGGCCATGACAACCGCTTGGCTATTACGTGAAGATAACTTATCATCAAAATACTTGCGGTTCATCACTTGAGTCAAGGAATCTTTATAGATTTTGTCGTTTATTTCTGTAATTTCGCTATTTTTATTGGTAAAGCCGAATACTATTGATTCTTCGCCAGTTCGTACAACCTTCATCTCGACATATTGACCGAGCTCGTTGTGAAAGATTTTGGATAAACTACCGCCAACTAGCAAGTATTCCTTAATATAGGATTCGTCAATTACTTTTCGGAGGCTGTCTCGATCCTCTTCGTGAACCGTCCTGTTGATGTATTTTTCAACAAGGACTTTGAACGGTGGCGGTTCTTTCGTGAGGCCAAGTGCATTTTTGATTCGGTCATTAATGCGGAAAATTTCCACCTTTTCAGTTGTAAAATCGACACCGACAACAGAGGTATATCCGTTCATGAGCGCATTGATCATATTTTGTTGCTTGCGGTTTTGCTCCAAGAGTTCTTTCTCTTGTTCCAACTTTGTCATTTGCTCATTTACATTTTCGACAAGGTAGAGAACTCGACGTAATGGCTTTTCTTCGCCAATGCGAACAAACATCGCCTTACTCCAACCGTGAATCTTTCCATGAAAAATTTCTGAAATAACATTTGTATTTTTCAGGCGTTCTGGCAATGTGGAAAGAATCGTAAAATTTTTAATGGTTTCAACACTTTCCGGGCAAGCAAGGTTTACCATGATGTTGGTAATACTTGCTTGTAATGTATTAGCACATTTCATAAACTTATCGATGAATTCGTTAGTCTTGATTGGATATGCAGTCATATTCTCAAGATCGAGTACATGCATCGAAATGTACAGTTCAGTTGTGGCGTAAGTTATAGCTGTGAAAAACTCCGCAGAGTTCACAGGAAAATCCGCTATAAAATTTTTGTAATTATCCATAATAGGTTCCGAAAAAATCATTGCTCTCGATAATACCCAAAATATATTCATTTCAATGAAAAAAGAATAAGGCTTTTTTCTAAATTGTGGCGCGTAAAAGAAGGCTCTTATGGATTACTACAGTTTAAAAATGCGAGCCTCGCAGCATGTTGGCGAAGGCGAAAACTCCCATGAACAGCATATTTCCGGTGCTGAACGTATTGTTGGTCGTGATTCCGTGGAAGCTGTGTGTGCGGCAATGGTGCGCCGTGCGATGAATCATTCCAAAGGCGATCCGGATTTTATCAATGTGAAAATTGAAAAGGTTCACGAAAGCGACATCCAGATTTTGAAATCTTTACCGGTGACACGAATTGATGTGGAAACGTGGCAGGAAGGGTTGGAGAAAGCGTTTAGTCTTGTAAGTAAAGCTGTAAATGATGGATTGCTTCGCGACGATGTCGCTCGCAATGACGTTGAAGCCGAATGTAGCAGAAATGCTTGCAACGATAAAATCGCAGATTTTGCCCAAAAGCTTCCTGAACTTTTGCGGGCGACGTTCCCGATGCGCGGGGCGATGCTTTACGATATTGCAACGGGCGAGCGCCTGGAACCAGACCACGAACGCGGAGTTCGTGCGACGTATATGGATGCGCTTCATTCGAGCGAAGTCGATGGATGCAAAAACCATTTTAACGAAGCGATTGTGCTTGCGACCAAGGTGGCAAATGCGCCGGGAATGGTGGCGGAATTTTGCGTTTCGGACGACCCGAATTACATCACGGGCTATGTGGCGAGCAAGGAACTGGGTTATGTGCGCATCATGAAGATGAAGGAAATGGGCGATGAAAACGGAGGCCGCATTTTCTTGTTTGATTCCCGCAAGGCTTCGGCTGAAGAATGCATCGAGTACTTGCAGAAGAAAAAAGTGCTCGTGGATGTAGTTGGCAGAACTTAGTGACGTCATCCTGAACGTAGTGAAGGATCCAGGGCAGATTAGAATGAATAGATTGTCATTGCGAGGAGCGGAATGCGACGCGGCAATCTATAAATTAAAGTAACTATGAACGAACGAATTTTAGACCTTTTCACGAAAAATGCGCTTGAATCGGCGCGTGCGAACAATACGTACCGCACGTTGCGTCACATCTCGTCGCCAGAAGCATCGCATGTGACGATTGCGGGCAAGGATACGGTTTTGCTCGCGTCGAATTCTTACTTGGATTTGGCAAACGTTCCTGAACTCAAGCAGGCGATGGCGGATGCGGTCCTTGAATGGGGTACGGGGAGCGGTGGCGCTCGCCTCACGACCGGCAACAAGACTCCCCACGATGAACTTGAAGAATTTATTGCAAAGTTCAAAGGCGAAGAGGCGGCTATCGCGTTCAATACGGGCTACATGGCAAACGTGGGTACGATTTCGGCGTTGTGCGGCAAGAACGATTTTATTTTCAGCGACGAACTGAATCACGCAAGCATTATCGATGGCATTCGCCTTTCCCGGGCAAAATGCTTTGTGTACAAGCACAACGACATGGCTGATTTGGAACGTGTAATTGAGACGGCGAAAGCGGAATTCTTTGCACAAAGCGCATCGACAAACGCTGTTTTAAGTGATGCGGAAAATGCGAAACAAGTTGCGCATCCCTTCCGCGGGCTCATTGTGACCGATGCCGTTTTCAGCATGGATGGCGATTTGGCGAACTTGCCGGAGCTTTTGCGGATTGCGAAAGCGCATGGCGTGTTGCTCATGATTGATGAGGCGCATGCCACGGGCGTCCTTGGGCGCACGGGGCGCGGACTTGCGGAACATTACAATTGTGCTCATGCCGATGTGACTGTCGGGACTTTGAGCAAGGCCGTGGCCGCCGAAGGCGGCTTTGTCGCCGGTTCCAAGCAGTTGATTGAATTCTTGAAAAACAAGTCTCGCAGTTTCATTTTCACGACGGCGATGGCCCCTGCGGTGGCTGCTGCGGCTTGTCAGAATTTAAAATTCATTGATGCGCATCCGGAACGTGTTCAGCAATTGCGTGACAACGTGAAATTCTTTTGCGATACCTTGCGCCTGCACGGGTTACAAGTTCCGCAAACGGAATCGGCGATTATTCCCATTGTCATTGGCGATGAAGCGAAGGCATTGCGGATTTCGGAAACGCTCCAGAATGAGGGCGTCTTGATTCCTGCAATCCGTTATCCGACGGTTGCAAAAGGGCAGGCCCGCTTACGCGCAAGCCTCATGGCAACGCATACAAAAGAAGAACTTCAAACTGCCGCGACAGCAATTGCTCAAATCATAAAATCAACGAACTAGTATCTCATTTGAAACTTTAATCGTCATTCTCGACCGAAGGGAGGGAATCCAGTGAAAATCCCGTCGCAAATGTAGAACGAGAAATAATGGTTCCCCTACGCTTCGCTTCGAGGATGACAGCTCAGGATGACGATACGTAAATGAATAGATTGCTTCGCGATAATATCGCTCGCAATGACGAATTATAATTTAGGATGAAAAAATGATTGATTTTTTATCTAAAGAATCTTCTCAAACCTCAAAGGGAGCCGTAGGCGACCGAGCCCGAACCTCATCGCCTAAAGGTTATTTCGTTACGGCGACGGGTACGGATGTCGGTAAAACTTTTATCACGGGTCTTTTGGTGAAAAAATGGCGCGATTCTGGCATTGACGCAGGCTATTACAAGGCGGCGCTCAGCGGTGCTGAATTCCGTGAGGGCAAGTGGATTGCGGGCGACGCTGATTACGTCAAGCGCATTGCAAATCTCCCAGACACGCAAGAACAGCTCGTCAGTTACGTTTACAAAGAGGCTGTTTCGCCCCATTTGGCGGCACGAAAAGAAGGCAATCCCGTTAATCTTTCTAAAGTTCAGGCGGACTTTAACGCAGCCTGCTTCCGCCACGAATTCATCTTTGCCGAAGGTAGCGGGGGAATCATTTGCCCCATCCGCTATGATGACCATAAAATTTTCCTCGAAGATATCATTAAGACGCTCAAGCTTCCGCTGCTTATCGTAACGACGGCGGCGCTCGGCTCCATCAACGCTTGCGTGCTCACTGTAGAATACGCCCGTAGCCGCGACCTAGATATCCGTGGAATTATCGTGAACCGTTACGGCTGTAGTGGCAATTTTGAAATGGAAGATGACAATATCCGCATGATGCAGGACTTGACAGGGCTTGAAATTCTTGCAAAAGTCAAGGAAGGCGACAGCGATTTTGGCGTAGCGGTATTTTAGAGTAACGAAAAAGAACTCCCACCCTTGGGAGTTCTTTAATTCTCAAAACCCATTAATGAGTTTTATTCAATTTTTGTACAACGAACTGAAAGTCCGTAGGATTTCTCATCTCCATCATTTTTTGTTGGAGAATCATTAACCAGATTCATTACATACGCAAAATGAGCATACAATTTAAGGTCATAATCATCCTCTTCAGGATAATACCAGTATGCGACATTGTCTAACTTTTCAAACTTTCCCTTTTTTGTTCTTTTTCCGCCACCAATCAAAGAGAAACCACTAGCATTGCTTCCAAGAAAGCATTGCGAACGCAAGCCTTTTATCCCATCACCATATTTGTCATTATAATCTCTAATTATTTCGTAATCATCCCAAGTAAACAAACGCCAACCTTCAGGACAAATACCTTGATGATCTCGTTCAATCCAATCAGAACAACTTTCGGTATTGCAGCGACTCGGTAACTGCATCATTTCAGCCCACTGGTACAACCCACCATACTTGTCACAATTCGTGGTATCGTTATTGTAGCAATAGCGTTCAATCTTCGTATCGTCATTTTGATCATTTTCACCAAGAACCATTTCACCGATATTCAGATTTTCGGCCATAACGGTTACCTTTTTTCCAGTCTTATGCGAAGTTGCTGTGTAGTAATAGTAGCTACGACCATTACGCGGATCGGTAAACTGCTTATAGATAGTATCCCTAAGATTCCAGTTATCAGCAAGACACCTAAAATGGTCATACGGAACATACTCGCTACTGGAGGATTCAACCTTTTTACTAGAACTCGACGCAGGAGATACAGAAGACGACGAGGCTATCTTTTGGCTAGAACTGGATGGATCCCCTTCGCTACGCTTCGAGGATGACGAAATGCTATTTGCAGACGATGATGAAGACGTTGCCTTCGCCGATGAAGAGGACTCTTTCGAAGAACTGCTACTTGTCATGCCGGACTCCGTTCCGGCATCGCCTTTAAGTCCTTTAGGTAAGAAGCCGATGCGTAGCATCGGCTTTAACAACCACCCGCTATGCGGGTGAGATTAGAGCTTAAGCCATTACGAATAGAAGAG
>NZ_CACZDK010000036.1 GCF_902779965.1 Fibrobacter succinogenes
AAGTTCTATCACTTGGGAATCCTTGATTCTAGAACTTGGAGTGAAAATGTGTCCGCAGGTCTTACAAAGCCACCGCTGCTTGCCCTGTTTAAGACCCTTTTTGATGACCTTGTTTGACCCACAAAAAAAGCAAATTTTTCCCATAAAAGAAAAATTTGCTACAACGCCTTATAAATCAAAGGGTTACGAGAAATTTAGGTACCCAAATGTCATATAGGCCGTTTTCTACAATACGTTTGTATTGTAAAAATCTGCTATTTTTTAATACTGTTTAATAAAAATTGTTATTTTTTAATAAAAATCAATATTTTGTGTTGCAAAACTATTGCTTTTTTTAATTTAAGTTGTATATTTGATTTCAAGAACGGAACGGGCGCAAAGTCCGAAATTCGTTTTTGTAATACACGGCCATAACAAAAAGAGGCCGCTGTAAGGAGGAAAAATGAAAGAAATATTGGAATATACGAGCTATCGCCAGTATATTGCGGATTACTACGCCGATAAAAAAGCGAAATCTGCGTTTACTTGGCAAGAGTTCGCTGACGAAGCCGGATTCTCTTCACGTGTTTATCTGAAATACGTGAGTGAAGGCCGCTTTAACTTGAGCGAAACGGCGACAGTTCGCGTTGCAGAGGCCATGCGCTTGGTGGACTACGAACGTGAATATTTCGCGGAAATGGTCCGGTTCGACCATGCGAAAACGGATGCCGAAAAGAAGGCCGCCTTTAACAACATGCTTGCCATTGGTGATGCGCACAAGGCTAAAATCTTGGAAGGCGATTCGTTCCGCTTTTTTGAAAGCTGGAAAAATCCCGTTATCCGTGAACTCGCTCCATCAATGCCTGGCGCAAAACCGCTTGCGCTTGCTCATGCCTGCCGTCCAGAAATTACCGCCGCCGAAGTCAGCGATGTGCTGAACTTTTTGGTCAAGGGCGGATTCCTTGAAAAAAATGACGAAGGCAACTATGTGCAAACGAATAAATCCTTGACGACGGGGCGCATGGAAGTGACGCCGTTGGCGGTCCGCACGATGCACCGTCAAATGGGCGAACTCGCGCTCGAAGCGATCGAGGGTGTGGATCAGGATAAACGAAATTTCTCCGGTGTCACGTTTGGCATCACTAAAGAAGGCTACGATGAAATCGTGCAAGAAATTGCCGATTGCCGTAAAAGGGTCGTAGCCATTGCGAGAAAAAATGCCGCCACGGACGAAGTTTATCGTCTGAATATGCAGCTTTTCCCGCTGACGCAAAAACAAGATTTAAAAAAATAAATAAGGAGGAATGTATGAATTACTCAAAAATTAGCGGACAGTCTGTCTGCAAAATGGCGATGCTGCTCGCCTTTGTGTTCGCAGCGTGCTCGGAAAATAATGGCCCTGTTGCCGGTGGTACTGTCGAAGAAACTGGTTTGGAAAAAATTTCCCTTATTGGGCGTGCAATGCGGTTATCGCCTGCAGACAAAGATAAAGTGTTTGGGGGGTGGAGCAGTACTGCTAAAATGGGCTCCATCATAAGAATGGCTGAACTCGATTCTGTTACGTTCGATACGACTGGTGTTGTTTATTATACAGAATGTGTAAATTCATCGGGAGAATTTAGCTTTGATAGTGTTTCGCTAAATAGTCCGTATGTTATGTTTGAACTTGCTCCTTACGCAGAAAATCCTGTGTATTGGTCTTGGAATGGTGTTTGGTCTTTTGATGATTATAATGCTTCGGAAGGGGTGTATGTGGCGACATATAGTGTCATTGTTGATGTTCGAGAAACGAGAGATATTGACATTAATGCAATGACTTATTTGGAATCGGCTCGTATACTTTCTTTAGTGAAGCGGGGAAAGCGTTTTGCTGAAGCTAAGCGTCAGGCTGATAAGGAACTTCTTGATGATTTGGGTATGTATGGAGATTCCTTTGATTTTGATAAGACTTCGTACGTTGAAAATAAAAATCATTTGTTCGTTTTAGATTACATTGAGGAAATGCTTTTTCAGTGGTCTGAAAAAAATTCAACGTTGTTGATTACTCAAGCGTTTGCCAATATGGGATCTTTGTCTGCGGTAGATTCTATAAAACAATTCTTGGTCGAAAAAATTTATTGGATGAAGAACAGCGAAGAATTTTCTGATAGTGTTAAGAATGTTTTGTATAACATTGTGGCTGGAATGCATGGACTTGGAAGATGTACTGCTCAAAATGAGGGGAAAGGTGTAGAAGTCTTTGGAAATCCGGATCGCTATATGAATGTTTACTGTTTGTCTGGGCAATGGACTGTTTTGAATGGTCGCTATAAAATGGCGGAAATAGTGCCTACTACAATAGGAACGTTGGTTGATAGTCGTGATGGCATGGTATATAAAACAGTGACGTTTGATATTGATGGTCTGCCTCAAACTTGGATGGCCGAAAACTTGAGATATCGTGATGAAAACGTCCAGCCGATGAATTACTTTGATCCGCACTATGTTTCTTTGCGTCAAAAATCACGTAATTTTGACTTTTTAGAGTATGTTGCTTCTTTGGATTCTGCATATTGGAATACGGTGTCTGTATATAAGGAACCTGAATTGGTTGGCTATGATTCGTTGAAAGTTGAGGGGGAACATTTCCGGGGAATATGTCCAGAAGGGTGGCATGTCCCGACTTTGAAAGAATGGTCTCGTTTGCTGTATCTTTTGGAACAAGCGACGGGTGGTTGTGCTAATTATGGTTGTAGTGATGATTTCGTTGAAAATGAATATTTGGGTTATCATGCGTCGAAGTATTTACCCCAGGTTGGATTTGGAGATTATTCCTATGAATCTTTCGCCTTTGTAGTCCAATCAACGGATCGATGGGAGTTGAAAGCTATTGAAATGGCGGGTTGGAATGTTGAGGTGATGTATGGTTGGGATACGTATCTGTGGCCTTATGGCTATTTCTCCTTCCGTTGTGTTCAGGACTAATTTTGTTCTAAAGCTTTAGAAATATTTGTTAGGAGGAAAAAGGAAGACGGGGTTCGCCCCGTCTTCTTTTATGCATTGTCTTCCCGGATTTATTCTGGGATCGGCATCTCGTCATTGCACTTCGTGCATGACCTATCGGCTCAACCATGCCAAAATGCAAGCATTTTGTCGCGGCACTCGCCTCATTGTCATTCCTCTTCGAGGCATGACTGCGGCGGGAATCAAATGCGAGTCCACAAGTGTCCTCTCGCTTGATTCCCTTGTATGTCATTCCGGCCCCCGAGCCGGAATCCCCTCAGAGTCTTAGTTTTAGTCCCGCAATTTGGCTTTCAAGTCTTGCTGCTTCTGCGTGTAGCTTTTGCAGAAACGCCGCTGTGGCGGGTGAATTGGCATCCTGTATGCGGTGATTCGCGCTTTTCAAGAACTTTTCGACTTGCTTGATGTCTTCGCGTGTTTTCTCATTGCAATAAGTTTCTGCCATGCGCTCGAAAATATATTCTTCGGCGGTTTTGGACAAGTGAATCATGTCGCTGTCGTAAAAGCGGTAGTCGCGCAACTCGTCCATCACAATCTCGTAACTCGGGAAGTGTTCGACAAACGCTGGATTTTGTTGAGACTGCCCCGGATTTGTTACTGTGGTGTTGCGCGAAGCGCATGTTTGGTTCGCCTCGTCAATCTCTTGAATGACTTTATTAATTGCAAGTTGCAGCGTTGCCTTCGAAAGCGTGTTGTTGTGCGCGCCATCGCTCATGTGCCGTAACGGCGAAACCGTAAAGACGATATGAAATTCGTGACTTTCGCTTTTCCTGTTTTCCGTTGAATGGTCTTTTTCAACGCAGTCATTCTCGACCGAAGGGAGGGAATCCATCTTTTCTTGTTGCGGCCTTTGCGTAGGGGATCCATTAAATTTTGGTCGAAGGATCCTGTCATTTTTAATCTTGCATAATCCTTCCACAATTTCACGAATTGCCGTCGCGGCTTCATCCACCGAAATCATCTGGCGCTCAAATAATCTCGGATTTTGCCTGTGGCAATTTGAAACCACCTGTCCGCGTGTTGTCTCGTTTGAACTTTCTCCATTTTCACAAGTTGATTTCAAAAAGTACACGAAGGCAGTCCCGAACGTGATGAATACAACATCGGCCTTTTGCAAAAATTCACGTGCTTGCGTTGCTGCGTTATTCAGCTTGGCAATGCATTCCTCGCGAGTCTTGGCAGAAAGCGATCCATGGGCATCCCAGCAATGCCAAGATGCGCCGCAGTGTTCGGAGTCCGCATGATTTCCAAGACGCATGTCCTGAAAAACATCTTCTTCGTCGAACAGTTTCCCGTCGGCGATAGCCTTGATCTGTTTCGCCAACGAAAGCGGATTGTACACCGTCCCGAACGGATTAGCCAAAACTTTAAATTTCCGCGATGCAAATTGTGCCGAAATATTGTCCGCAAAACACGATCCGAAAAAAGCGAGTCGCGATTTGTAATCAATTTGCCAACTGAACGCGGGAATATCAATTTTCGTGAAAAAGTTCATGAAAAAAAATGTAGTAAAAAACTCTGTTTTTCAAAAAATGACGATTTTTACGTAATAATGACTGTGATTTTTTTATTCCTTACGTAATTTTTTAATGTTGTTCGAAATATTTTGATGGAAAAAGGGCTCTTGATGAGCTTTTCTTCTGATTTTACCAACAAATCTCTTCGTTTTGGGTGCGAAAGACGGCGCTTGGTGTCGCTTTGCGGGCTTTTATTCTAAAATTTGATTAATTTATCTTTAATTTTACGTAAAAAACTATCTAATTTCAAATTTTTTACGTAAAAAAATGACCAAAAGAGGATTTTTAGTGTGGGGAACCGTTGTTTGCGCGGCATTAGCGCGACATTTGCGTGTTTTCGCGCTTTTCCAGCGTATTTCTCGTTACGTCTTGAATATCCTAATTCATATTGTGAAAATTGATAAAATTCTAATTCTTTATAAAAATCTTTAAAATTTTGCGTAAAAATTGAATTTTATATTGTAAAACTGTTGATTTTTGAAAATTAATGAATTATATTTTGAAACATCGAACAGTCAGTCCGGAAAAGAGACTGAGTGTAAGGAGGAAAAATGAAAGATATACTTGAATACAGGGACTACCGCCAGTATATCGCAGACTACTATGCCGATCGAAAGGCTAAGTCTGCGTTTTCTTGGCAGGAGTTCGCTACTGCGGCGGGTTTCTCGTCGCCGGTTTACCTTAAATATGTGAGCGAAGGTCGCTTCAACTTGAGTGAGGAAGCTGCGATTCGCACGGCGCGTTCCATGCATCTCGCTGATTTCGAATGCGACTTCTTTGTGGAAATGGTCAAGTTTTGCCATGCAAAGACCGATGACGAAAAACGTTCTGCGTTCAGCAATATGCTCTCTATTGCAGAATCTCGCAAAATGAAAATTCTGGAGGGCGAGTCTTTCCGCTTTTTCGAAGACTGGAAAAATCCGGTGCTCCGCGAACTCGCTCCCGCGATGCCAGGTGCGAAGCCTTTGGCTCTTGCTCATGCCTGTCGTGAAAAAATCAGTGCTGCCGAAGTGAGCGAGACTTTGAATTTCTTGGTCAAGGCGGACCTTCTGAAAAAAGACAAAGACGGAAATTACGAACAAACGGATAAAGTCGTGACGACCGGTCCGATGGAAGTGACTCCACTGGCGGTTCGCGGAATGCATCGCCAAATGGGAGAATTCGCGTTGGACGCTATCGAGGGCGTGCCGCAGGACGAACGCCATTTCTCGGGCCTTACGCTTGGCATTACCCGTGAGGCTTATCAGGAAATCGTGCAGAAAATAGCTGAGTTCCGTAAAGAAATCATCGAGATTGCAACACGTGAACCTGCAACAGACGAAGTTTACCGTCTGAACGTGCAGTTCTTCCCGATGACAAATAAAAGTTTAAATAAAAAGGATTAAGGAGGAAACTATGAATAACTTAAATCGTAACACGCTTGTGCGTGATTTCATCGGGGCGGTGTTCTGCTTGATGATGGCGTTTGCTCTTCTCATGATGTATTCGGGTTGCTCCGAAGACAATTCTCCGATAAACGGTGCTCATGGTGGTGCCGCCGAAGAACAGGGCGTGTATGCTTTGGCGGGGCGAGCTGGCGATGTGTATCCTAAAGTGATGGGATTGGATGGGCTTGACTCAGTTTCTGGAATTAATGATGGACGTTTGGAGGTACCTGAAGGAACTGTCGTCGCTGTTTACGAATTGAATCCCCTAACTCTTGAACCGAATGGTCGTGTTTTTTTGGATACCATCGACAATGGTGAAGGTCGTTTTGCGTTTGAAAATATTTTTTTGGGTAGCCCGTATGTATTGATTGAAATACGGGATTCTTGCATTGCGTTTGATTGTCAAGAACGTGGTGTGTGGGGCTCTTCGTCTTATCAAACGTATGTTGAAGTTCCATGCGAATCCGTGATTGATTCCTCTTGGGGAGGAATTTGGCCTACCGATTGTGGCATTTTGGATTCTACCAAATATCCGGTTTCTTTAGGCGCTATAGTTGATGTACGGAATTACCAAGAATCAGGTTCTTCGAAAATAAGCATTAACACATTAAGTTATCTGAAAATCCCGTTGTTGAAGAAATACTTTGCCGAAGGGATGTCTTTTGCTGCGGCGGGTAAAAAGGCGGAACAAGAAATCTTGGAAAACTTTGGCATTTATGAAGATTTGGGAGAATTTGAAAATGCTGAAAATGTAAATGGTGAATTGTCTTATGTTTTGCGGATGATTGTTCGAATTATAACTCTTGGTGATGCTTTCGTTTATAATTTTCCGATACCTTTTGATCGTTATTATTACATAACTTTTGCCGCAGCCAATGCTTTTGGGAGTGACATGGAGCAGGTTTATTTGAATAAGATAAAGATGCTTGATTATGGAATAGGCTATTATTTACAAGAAATTGGTGTTGGTCGATGCACAGAATCTCGTGAAAATGAAGTCTATAAAATACTAGGGCATGAGTATATGTCGGTTGTTTGCCGTTCCGGTAAGTGGAAACCGGGGCGTAAAAAGTTAGAATACTCTAGCGGAGTGATGACGGACGCGCGCGATGGCAAAACATATAAGACTGTCACGTATAATTGGGGCGATATTACGCAGACGTGGATGGCCGAAAATCTGAACTATACAGATGCGACATCTAGTAAAACGTGCTGGGATGGTGATTCTTCTTGTGATTATGGCCGTTATTATACGTGGCGAACTGCGATGGATTTGGATTGGTCTTCTATAAAAATGACGTCTCGTATTCATGAATTTATATGGAATGATGCCGACAGTACTTATAAGGATAAATGGGAAACCGTGGCTGTAGAGGATATGTGTTTGAAGAAAGGTTATCTTGAAGGCGCAAGTGATAGTGTAAAGTATGCTTATTGCTATGTAAAATCACCGGATGGCAAATGTGTGGCTAATGATACCGCAGATAACGTTTACAGTTATTGTTATAGAAAGTATGATGGTTGTCACTTGGATTTGTCGGAATCTGTTTTCCGAACAAAGCCTGTTGCTTATCGCGGTGTGTGCCCGGAAGGATGGAGAATCCCCAATAAGGAAGATTGGGAAATCTTGGGGCAAAATGTTGCCGCACGAGGAGCCTCGTTTACCGATGTCTATGGAAGCGGTTTCGGATATACTGCGCCGATGAGCGACGTCAGGTATGCTTTGGTTCCTAGCGAGAATGATGTAGGCCGTATCTCCTTTACGGCTTTTGTTGGAAGTGAGAACGTTTCTATAGATATGTATATGAATTTTACAGATGCTCCTAGGAATGCACTCCCGTTCTTTGTGCTAAATAATGAAATGTTTGTTCGCTGCATCAAAAATTGAATTTGATCCCCAAAAAACATGAGTGTAAGGAGGAAATGTGGGACAGGAGACGGGCTTCGGCCCGCCTTCTTTTTTTTGCTTTGGTCGAAGATGGTGTCATGGCGGACTTGATCCGCCATCTCTATACCTATTTGCTAATAACTAAAAACTAGTAACTATAAACTATCTTATCTGTATCACAGAAAATGCAAAAAATTTTATAAAAATAACAAAAATGCTTAAATTTAAATAAAAACGTAAAATATTTATCCTTAAACTGTTGACTTTTTAAATTTTTTGTTTTATATTTCAGGTTGTAAACGGCTCGGACTTTAAAATCAAGAGGCTGTTTGTGTTAGGAGGAATAAATGAAGGATGTACTAGAGTACACGAACTATCACCAGTACATCGCAGATTACTATGCCGAAAAAAAGGCGAAATCTGCGTTTACTTGGCAAACTTTTACGCGAGCGGCGGGCTTCTCGTCGCCTGTGTTCCTGAAATACGTGAGCGAAGGCCGCTCGAATCTGAGCGAAGATACTGCGTATCAAGTAGCCAATGCCATGGGGCTTGCTGGCTACGAACAAGAATATTTTGCCGAAATGGTCAAGTTCGACCATGCCAAAACGGATGATGAAAAAAAATCTGCGTTCAACAGGATGCTTGCCATTGCCGATGTTCATAAAGTCAGAATTATTGAAGGTGATTCTTTCCGCTATTTCGAAAGCTGGAAAAATCCGGTGCTCCGCGAACTTGCTCCTTCAATGCCGGGGGCTAAGCCCCTGGCACTTGCCCGTGCTTGCCGCCCCAAAATTTCTGCTGCAGAAGTCAGCGAATCGCTCAGCTTTTTGGTCAAGGCCAATTTGCTTCAAAAGGACAAAAGCGGAAATTACGTACAGACTGAAAAATCTGTGACTACCGGCCCCATGGACGTGACGCCCGTGGCTGTTCGCGGAATGCATCGTCAAATGGGTGAATTTGCGCTTGATGCCATTGAAGGCGTGCCGCAAAATGAACGCCATTTCTCGGGCCTTACGCTTGGCATTACTCAAAGCGCCTACGATGAAATTGTTCAAGAAATTGCGGAATTTCGTAAAAGGATTGTAGCGATTGCAACAAGGGATGATGATGCGGATGAAGTTTATCGCTTGAACGTGCAGTTTTTCCCGATGACAAAAAAGAGTGTTAATAAGGATTAGGAGGATATCATGAAGTTTCCAAGACGAAATTCGTTGGTGAGTGATTTTATTGGAGCGGCGTTCTGTTTGTTTATGGCGTTTGCTCTGGTCATGATGTATGCGGGCTGCTCCGAAGATGTTGATCGGTCTCCGTTGGCGCGTGACGGTGGTTCTACGGAAGAAACGGCTTTGCTTGAAAATATTACGGTAAAAGGCTTGGCAATGGTGAGCCCGCGGTATGAATCTCTGGATAGTACGCAATTGGAGTTTGCTTTGGGTGGAGTGCGTAAAGGCTCTATAGTGACCCTTTACGAATTGGATTCTCTTTCGTTGGATACAACGGGAGTTGCTTATGCGGATACTATCGACAATGATGAAGGGCTCTTTAATATTCAAGTGGAGGCGTTGAAATCCCCGTATGTGTTGATAGCGGCTGATATGGGGAAAATCGTGAATGTGAATGATCAAGGTATTGGCTATAGCGAAAATAATCGTGTTTTTAGAGCCGTTGCTGATGTTCGTGATAGTGCCCCTATTGTTGTTGACGTGATTTCTGATTTGTTGTATGCTCGCGTTCGTTTTTTGGTTAAATTGGATGTTGATTTTGTACAGGCGATGGATCGAGCAAAACGTGAATTGTTTGATGCGATTGGGGTCTATGATGTGGTTCCAGATTATAAAGATTTGGAAAGTCTAGATTATTATGCGATGTTGTCTGTGATTGATGCTATTGGCCTCCGTTCGGGAGTTGATGTTTTTGCGCAAAGGGGATCTTTTGCGGAATATCAATGGTTAAGTAGTAAGATTACTGATAAAACAACTGAATTGATAAGGGTGCTGAGTATTCCGCAGGCTTTCTATGACGGAATGGGGGCTCGGGGCGCTAGAATGTATCAAACGATAAAACTTTACGAAAAATATCTTGCAGGAATTTTATCTGCAATGATAGGGGTGGGGCGTTGCACGACGTCGTTAGAAGGGCAAGTGCTTGGTATTCCCGATAGTATTAGAAATATGAAAGAATTCAAAATTGTTTGTCGCTCGGAAAGTTGGCACTTGACTTTTGATAAACATGTAAGTCATTCGTTTGGGACGATGACGGATGCTCGTGATGGAAGAACGTACAAGACGGTAACAATTGATTTTGGTGAAAAAACGGCGACTTGGATGGCCGAAAACTTGAATTACAATGGCGCTATGCTTGATACTACATATTGCTATGACGATAAAGCTGAAAATTGTGAAATCTTTGGCCGTCAGTATGATTGGCACACGGCGGTGGGATTAGGCAAATCTGTTTTGCGGAATTGGTCGTATGTGAATATGGATGCATGTCGGGATGCGTTGTCAGATATATATATGAGGAAAGATTCACAACCTTATGATTCTGCATATGTTCAAAGATGTATAGAACATTTTGAAAATACGGATCCGTTGGCCAAGGAAAAGTGTGAGTCTTATGGTTATGGTGAGAATGTAGATACGGTATTTTTTAATCAGTGGATTACTGAAATGTGTAATGCTTATATGGGGCCGAATAATTGGCATGTTTATTTGTCTAATGTTGATTTAGATAGCATTGCTGTGAGTCAGGGCGTTTGCCCTGGGGGTTGGCGAATCCCCACTTTCGATGATTGGGAAGAGTTCTTTAAAATTATCGAAGACGAATGGGGTAAAATTGATGTGGGCACGTATCTCATGGCGACTCCGTCAATCGAAGAGCCGTTTGGACTGGGTATATACAATACGGCTAAAGCGGAACTGGATGAAGAATATGGAATGCGGGTTGGTGTAGAGAATAGTACGTATTTGTTTATTCCTACGAATAGCGAAAGATCAAGACGCTTTAGCCTCTCTTTCATAGGGTATACGTTCAATATTTATAACGTTATGGCGTTATCAAGTTATTATCGGAGGATGTTTGTCCGCTGCATCAAGAATTGAATTTGATCCCCCAAAACATGAGTGTAAGGAGGAAATGGGGGACAGAAGACGGGCTGCGGCCCGCCTTCTTTTTGTATTCGTCGTTCTCGATCGAAGAGAGGGAACCCGTTGTTTCTCGCAGTCATCCTCGCTTACGCGAGTAACCGTTAAAATGTATGTCGCCATGCCTGTATAGGCTTATGTCATCCTCGCGCAGGCGAGGATCCATTATTTCTCGTTTTACCGTTTTGTATTGAGAGCAAATACTTTGTTTGTATTATTGAAAATTCTAAAATTTTTATCAATTATTGAATTTTGTATAATTTTAACTAAAAACGCTAAAAATTTATGGTGAAGTATTGACTTTTTGAAATTTTGAATTTATATTTGAATTTGAAAACGGCACGGACCGTAAAGTCGAGATGCTGTTTGTGCTAGGAGGAAACAATGAAAGATGTACTAGAATACACTAGTTATCGTCAGTATATTGCGGACTATTACGCTGAGAAAAAGGCGAAGTCTGCGTTTACTTGGCAAGAATTCACGCGGGCGGCAGGCTTCTCCTCGCCGGTTCATCTTAAATATGCAAGTGAAGGCCGCTTGAACTTGAGCGATGCGGCTGCATTGCGTGTGGCGCAGGCCATGCATCTTGTCGATTTTGAACAGGAATATTTTTGCGAGATGGTCAAGTTTGACAACGCGAAAACAGATGCCGAAAAGAAGGCCGCGTTTAGCAAAATGCTTTCCATCGCTGATGCGCATAAGGCGAAAATCATTGAGGGCGATTCGTTCCGCTATTTTGAAAGCTGGAAAAATCCAGTGCTCCGTGAACTTGCTCCAGCGATGCCTGGCGCAAAACCTCTTACGCTTGCAAAAACATGTCGCCCGGCAATTACTGCAGCTGAGGTTAGCGAGACTTTGAATTTTTTGGTCAAGGCGGGATTACTCAAAAAGGACGAAGAAGGACGCTACGTGCAAACGGACACCTTTGTGACGACGGGGCCAATGGAAGTGACTCCTGTAGCTGTTCGCGGAATGCACCGCCAAATGGGCGAGTTTGCGGTAGATGCCGTTGAAGGCGTTGCTCAGGATGAACGCCATTTCTCTGGCCTTACGATGGGCCTTACGCATAAAGCGTATGATGAAATCGTTCAAGAACTCGATGCGTGCCGCAAACGCATTGCCACAATTGCGACAAGGGATGCTGAAGTCGATGACGTGTATCGCTTGAATTTTCAGCTTTTCCCGCTTACAAATAAAAGCTTAAATAAAAAGGTCTAGGAGGAAACTATGAATTATTTAAAAATTAGCGGACAGCTTGTCTGCAAAATGTTGGTGCTGCTTGCTTTTGCATTTGCGGCTTGTTCCGATAATCAGGTTTCGGGCGGTGTTACCGAAGAAACACGAGTTTATGCATTGTCTGGCCGAGTGGGCGATGTGTGTCCAAAACTGCTGAAGGTTGCGGATTCGTCGGGTGTGTACGTTGATACTGTAAAATATGAGGGCTCAGTGTTTGCCGAAAAAGGATCGATTATAACCGTTTATGAATTGGATTCTTTGACTCTCGATACGACAGGTCGTTTTTTTGTAGATACAGTGGATAACGATAGTGGCCACTTTGAGTTTAAAGAAATGAATCTAAGAAGCCCTTATGTATTAATTGGAGAGCAAGTTAGCTCTCCTGATGTCCGCGATAAACGAGGTACTATAGTTTATACGTATTATAACTACAGTGCGATAGTAGATTTGCGGAATGTGAAAAACGTAAGTATTAGCACTTTGACGACGATGAAAGTTCCACTTTTACAAAAATATTTTGCAGAAGGAAATTCTTTTGCTCAAGCAAGTAAAATGGCTGAGCGTGAAATTCTTGAAGAGTTCGGCGTGTACGAGGATCTTGGTGCATTTGAAAAAATGAATGA
This sequence comes from Fibrobacter succinogenes, assembly GCF_902779965.1. Lineage (NCBI taxonomy): Bacteria > Pseudomonadati > Fibrobacterota > Fibrobacteria > Fibrobacterales > Fibrobacteraceae > Fibrobacter > Fibrobacter succinogenes. The sequence continues at coordinate 12,814 of NZ_CACZDK010000036.1, forward strand.
GGATGGTTCAGAATTGCCTTATGTTAATACAATGGCTCGTTTAAGTGAATCAGATATACGCTCGGAATTGAACTTTGAAACCCAGCTCTATTATTCTTCGCCAAAGGCGTTTTCTAATCGAAAATCTGCTGTGGAACAATTTTATTTAAATTCCATGAAGATGATAAAGTATATGGTAAATTACTTGGCTAATAAAGATGGTTTAGGTCGATGTGATGAGGCGCATGAAAATGTTTCTGGGGATGTTGGAGCTGCTAATACAAGGCTTATTACTATCGTATGTCGTTCTGGAAGTTGGACTCTTGGATTTAAAACGGTTGCTCATACGAAAGGGACAATGACGGATGAGCGAGATGGAAAGATTTATAAGACGGTGACGTATAATTGGGGTGACGTTTCTCAGACTTGGATGGCTGAAAACCTGAGTTTCACGGATACGACGTCATCGTTGATTGACAGCGCGTTGAAATCGAATTTGTCAGGGAGAATATCTTGTTTTTTGCCTGGGTATGGTTGGGAATGGTTTGAACAATATGAATCGGGTTGCGATCCGGATGATTATGTGTATCAGTGGAAAGCCGCTATGAATATTGGCGATGGTGATGTGAATGTTTATTCCATCGATTCTTTGGGCGATACCACATTTGTTGACAAGGCGTATTTGGATTCTCTCGAGCATTCTTATGATTGGACCTCGACCTATTTTGATTGGACCTGGAACTATGATGATTTTGTAATTTCCTCGAATAGGAACTCTTACCAGGGGGTTTGTCCGGATGGCTGGAGGATTCCGACGGCTGCTGATTGGATGACCTTGCTGCAAAATTTGGGCAATGAATATGATGTTGATTATGAATACGTTGTTCCAACCCTATATGATGAAACGGCGACTGGCTTTGGATTGAATGCGCATGCTAAAGCTTGGTTTGATGAAACCTTGCAAATTGTTCGATTCCAATATAATGGTTTCTCTAATGCTTTTGTGATAGTCGATAAGCCGTTGTATATCGCTGAATTCTTTGATCGGTGGAGTCCTCGTTGTGGCTTTGGAATTTATTCTTGTGGTGTTGTTGACCATACCTTTATTTTTGGGTATTGGAATTTGCACTTGATTGATGATGATTACCATAGGTCGACAACAAAAACCGCTTTTGTCCGTTGCATCAAAAACTAAACTGTTTAAAATCGCATAAAAATTATTTGTTAGGAGGAAAAGGGAAGACGGGCTGCGGCCCGCCTTCTTTTCTTGTTATTCCCGGCTTGACTGAAAAACTCTCGTTATACAAGATATCCCTTGTCATTCTCGCCTTGACAGGGAATCTCCTCATTTAAATATTGTATCTTTAATCTATCTTGCATGAAAAATGCATAAAAAGGATTTGCTATGAAACCTGGGAAGACTGAACTCCGTTTGAATGCAGAAATCGAGAAACGTGGTGCGTTGTTTGCCGTGTTGTTGGATCCGGATACATCGGACGAAGCCGCCTTTGTAAAGGCTGGCTCACTCGCTGCTGAAAATGGAGCGGACCTTCTCTTGGTGGGTGGTTCTTACTTGGGCAATTTTACGCTCCCGAAGCAAGTGGCGGCGCTCAAGGCTGCCGTGGATTTGCCGGTGGTGCTTTTCCCGGGTGGGGCTTCTCAGGTTGTTCCCGGTTTTGATGCCATGCTTTTTATGACGCTTGTGAGCGGTCGCAATCCGAACTACCTCATCGACGAACAGGTTCGCGGTGGTGCACTCGTGCGCGCGCTCAACATGGAAGCTATTCCGACGGCATACCAGCTCATTAACAGCGGTAAACGCACGACGGTCGAATACATCAGTGGCACGATGCCTGTGCCTGCAAACAAGCCCAAGCTCAGCATGGTGAACTCCATTGCTGCAGAACTCATGGGCATGCGTTATGTTTACCTCGAAGCCGGTAGCGGCGCCGAAGAACCAGTGCCGGTTGAACACGTTGCCTATACGCGCAAGGCCACCGAAATGACCATCATCACCGGTGGTGGCATCAAGGATCCGCAGACTGCGGCCGTCCGCGTTGCTGCCGGTGCGCAAATCATCGTGACCGGAACTCTCTGGGAAAAGGTCAACGATCCGGCGTTGCTTAAGGAATTCGCCGCCGCAATCCACGTGAAAGGCTAAAAAGCGTCGCCTGTGAGCAACGAGTGCCTCGTATTAACGAGGCTTGGTTGCGAGAGTGAGACGAAATTTTAATTGCGCCGAACGGTCTGTAAGTGTGTTGCAGCACTCCTCACGTACGTGAGTACGCTACGTCGTGCTGCGCCTGCTCTCGCTCGCTTTTACAAAGCGTCGCCTGTGAGCAATGAGTGCCTCGTATTAACGAGGCATGGTTGCGAGAGTGAGGCGAAATTTTAATTGCACTGAACGGTCTGTAAGTGCGTTGCAGCACTCCTCACGTACGTGAGTACGCTACGGTCGATAAGGCGCCTCGTCTTACTCGCTTTTATAACCTTTCGATCAGTGTGATGGAGCGTGTCATCCTGAGCGGAGCGCATAGCGCGAAGTCGAAGGATCCAGTGACAATTTTATAGAATATCCCTAATCCATAATTTTAAATTATGAATCCGATTGAAAGAAAGTATTAGTCAAAACGGCTAATTCCATCTACATTTGTGCCCGAAAAAAAGAGCTCTTGAAAAATTCATCGTAACGGTCGTCTCTGAAAATTCAGCAATTTTTAGAGACTCCCTAAAAAACAATCTTAAGGAGATTGAATATATGAAGTTCAAGTTCATTGGAATGGCGGCACTTATTATCGCTACGGCAGTACTGTTTGCCGCTTGCGAAAAAGTGGAAAACTGCCACTATGATGAAGTTGCCAAGACGCTCAAGTGCCAAGGTCAAACTTATGCTACCGTCGAAACGGGTGGCCGTATCTGGATGGCCGAAAACGCAAACCTCGTGAATTTCGATTCCAGCTATTGCTATGGAAACAACCTCGACAATTGCAAAAAGTATGGCCGCCTTTACGATTGGAAATCTGCAAATGATGCTTGCCCCACAGGTTGGGAACTCCCGAAACAGGCTGACTTTGAAAAAGCCGACTTGAAGTTGCTCAATATTAATAAGGATGGTTTCCGCTATTACGATGGAAAGTTCGCCGATGAAAATGTGAGCGCCAGTTTCTGGACTGCCGATGCTTTTGATGATTCCCGCGCGGTCATGGTTCGTATACAGGACAAAGTAACGTACGAACATTACAACAAGACCATCGCTGCTTCCGTCCGCTGCGTCAAGGTGAAGTAGTCTGCGGATTTTGATATTATGAAATAAAATCTTTGGGAAAGCAACATCCCGTGTCACTCTGAACGATATAGCCCCTATCAAGTTCGTTCAGGGTGACTTCTTTTTTTGGGGAAATGGCTGTGAAATGTGAAATTTCCCTCATTTTCGCGAAAAAGGGGTAATAATCGAGTTTGGACTCGTCTTTTTGATTTATAAATACATATATTGAAATTGAGAATGCCGTACGGGTTGTGCGGCATCGTTTCGAGGTTTTCGATGCAAAAACTTGTGATTGTTACTTATGTACTGAGGGGACTTGGCTTTATTTTAGTCCTGCTTGCACTTTTTGGCCATGAAATCATTTTAAATCTGTTCCCCGGTCTTGAGGGCATGTCCATCAATCCGATTTTCTATTCGGGCATTGTTGTTTACTTGATTGGTGCTGTCATTTATTTTTTCATCAACAAAAAAGAAAAGGCGGAACGCCGCCGTCGCGAAATTGAAGAATCTTATAAGAGAGCTGGCCTTGACGAATCGGATGACTCTGACGATAGCGCTGAAGCTCACGATAGTGACAGCGATGAAAATTCTTCTGAGAAGTGATTGCGTGTATGAGTGATTTTATGATTGAAATTGAACACCTGCACAAGACTTACCGCAGTGGCTTTACCATGAAGCCTAAGCTTGCGCTTAAGGATGTGAGCTTCAATGTCGAGGCGGGCAAGGTGTATGGCTTTATCGGACCTAACGGGGCGGGGAAGTCCACCACGATCAAGGTGTTGACGGGTCTTTTGAATTTCGATTCGGGCAAGGTGCTTGTAAACGGGATTAGTCCACGTGATTCCAAGAGCCGCCGCTACATTGGTTATTCTCCGGAACAGCCGTATTTTTATGATTACCTCTCGGGTCGCGAACTTTTGCGTTTTTACGGAAAGCTCGTGGGGCTCAATGGCGCCGAACTTGAATCCCGCATTGGCTGGGCGCTCGAACTTTTGCATGCGAACAAGGACTGGATTGACCGCCGCTTGCGTTCGTATTCCAAGGGCATGATGCAGCGCGTTGGCATTGCGCAGGCGATTCTTGGCAAGCCGAAACTTTTGATTCTCGATGAACCGATGAGCGGCTTGGACCCGATGGGGCGTCGTGACGTGCGCGAAGCGATTCAGCAACTCAACCGTGATGGCGTGACGATTTTTTATTCGAGCCATTTGCTCAGCGATGTGGAATCTATCAGCCACCGCGTGGCGATGATCGTTGATGGGAAAATTGTTCGCGAAGGTACGGTTGACGAGATTACGGAGTCGTGCGGCGTTGAATACCATGTTCGCGTTCGCGAGGCGATTCTGGGTGCGGACTTGCCGCGAGGCGTTTCTGCGACGGGACACCCGCAAGAATATATTTGCGCTGATGATGTGGCTCGTGACCGTTTGCTTGGTTTCTGCCTTTCTAAAGGAATTGCTGTAGAAAAGATGGACCACAAGCGTCCGAGCCTCGAAGATATTTTGACGGAGGAAATTGCCCGTGCAGACGCTTAAGCATATTGGCATTATTGCTCTCAATACGTTCCGCGAATCTATTCGCGACAAGATTCTTTATAATATCGTTTTTTTGGCGATTGCGCTTACGCTTTTTAGCATTGTGCTTGGCGAGTGGTCCGTGTTCGACCGCGCTTATGTGATCAAGTCTACGACGCTTTCGGTGATGGACCTTTCGGGGCTCTTGATTTCCATCTTTGTGGGTATTAGCCTTGTGCAAAAGGAAATCCAGCGACGGACTGTGCTTACGCTTTTATCGAAACCGATTAGCCGTGCCGCGTTTATTGTGGGCAAGTATTTTGGACTTTTGGCGGTAGTTGCCGTTCACTTGATTCTCCTTACGGGGATTTATTACGGTATTTTGTGGGTGACGAACTCTAGCCCGACGTTTAGTCTTTTAATGGCAATTTATCTGATATTCTGCGAAATGGCGGTCGTGATTGCGGTGGCGCTTTTGTTCAGTAGCTTTAGCAGCACGGTGCTTTCGGCGCTATTTACGCTGGGTGTTTATTTTGCGGGGCATTTGAGCGATCAGCTTTTGGAGCAGGTCCGTTTTGCAAGCCGCATGGGCGAACTCCAGAGTACCTCGTCTGCGATTCTTGAAAAAGCTGCGGTTGTAATTCATGCCGTGTTCCCTGGACTTTATCGATTTAACGTAACGAACTATGTTGTACATGGTGTAGCGCTTCCGGACTTGTATTTGTTCTGGAATTCTGTTTATGCGCTAGGCTATATTGGTGTATTCCTCACGATTGCAAGCTGGTGGTTCAGCCGGAGGGATTTCTTATGAGAAATCAGTATATGGCAAAGGTTCTCGTTCACAATAAAGTTGTGACCGAGGAACAGGTTAAGGCCCATTGGGGTGAAATTACCGATTCGATGGATATCGGTCAGGTTCTCGTTCATGCGGGAATCTTGAAAGAGTCCATGTATGCGAAGGTTCTTGCCTTTGTGGAAAACCTTGAGGCGAAAAATGCGAAACCTGCGGGTGCAGCAGCAAAGCCTGCAAGTGCTCCCGCATCTCCGGCGTCTCAGCCATCACCCGCGCCTGCGGCCCCTGCGCATGTTCAAGCGGCTCCAACTCCTGCGGTAAAGCCCGTTGCGGCGGCAGCTCCGCAGCCGGCTGAAGAACCGGCTATCAAGATCGAAGGCAACAGCAGCCTTTATGGTGAAGCTTCTTCCTCGACGGTTGTTATTGAAAAAGTCGAAGGTCTCGAAACGACGAGCATGGCGAGCGTGCAAGTTCCGGTCGAAACAGAAACTTCTACCGAAGAAACTTCTTCTGAAGAACTCCCGTCGCAGTTTGCCGTTGCCACCGGCGATGGCAAATCGATCGAGGCTCCCGATGTTTTGCACCCGATTACATCGCTTGCAAAAGTCATTGCGTATGCCCGCAAGTTTAATGTGACAGATGTTTATCTGTATGCCGACAGACAAATTACGATGCGCCAGTCGGGAAAGCTTTTTGTCGCTTCTGAAAAAGTACTCGAAAAAACACATTTGATGGATCGCTTGACCGAAGCGGCGACCGGTTTTGCTGATGGTTACAAAATCGTTGTCGGGCGCAATTTCAGCAAGACTTTTGCTCTTCCTGGTGTTGGTCGTGCGCGTATTTCTGTGACATGGAACGATGTTATCCCGAGTATTTCCATTCGTATTATTCCGATGGAATCAATTGCTCTTGAAAATCTCTACTTGCCCGAATTTTCAACGCGTTTTGCTACACTCAATAGTGGTCTTGTGCTTATCGCTGGGCCTTCGTCAAGTGGGCGCTCTACGACGATGACTGCGTTTGCCGAGTGTATTGCCGCCAACAGACAAGTGTTTATCCAGACGGTTGAAAAGCCGATTGAACGTTTGCTTTTGAACCCGAATGGTTCCATTGCGCAACGCGAAGTGGGCTTGCATGTGCGTTCTGGTGTGGCCGGTATTGAACTTGCTATCCGTACGGGTGCAGATGTCATTCTCTTTGATCATTTGGAATCGATGGATGAACTTTCGCTTTTGATGCAGGCTTCGAATGCGGGGGCGCTTGTCTTTGCCGTAACGAACGGCAACAACATCCATGCGCTGCTTTCAAGGCTTCTCATGTCAGTTCCTAGTGAAAATCGCAATGCATTTGCATGTACGCTTGCCGACCAGCTCAAGGGCGTTATCGTGCAGCATTTGATTCCTGTTGTGCAGAACCAAGGCTTGGTCCTTGCGGCAGAAGCCATGAAGGTGACATCGACGATTGCGGGAATGATCCGCAAGGGAGATGTGTCGCAAATTGTTTCTGCAATTAGTGGTCAAAAAGATCAGGGCATTACATTGGACGAATCCTTGCAAATGTGCGTGGATTCCGGTTACATCGAAGGCGTCGAGGCATGGAAGCGTGCAAGCGATAGCCGTCGTTTTGCCTCTTATCGTAAGGTTTAATAGCGAGGTTCGTCATGGCATCAGAAATTGAATCTCTTTTGGAATATGCCTTGAGTGTCGGGGCGAGTGACTTGATTGTGACCGAAGGGGCGCCTTCGGCGGTCCGCTTTGCGGGGCGTGTTTGCGCTATTCCCGATTCTCCCGCGTTCCCGTTTGGTTCGTTGCTTGAATTTTTGGGTTCGCTTGATGGTGAATCGGGGTCGTTTGTCGGTGGCCCTTGGCTGAACACCAAATGGCGCGTGAAGTATTTTCGCGAAGCTTTGGGTAATGCGGCGATTTTCCGCCCGTTGATGGCTGAATGCCCTGAGTTCTCGTCTTTGGGGGCTCCGGCGGCGCTTGATAATTTACTGGGACTCAGTTCTGGCTTGGTTATTTTTGCTGGCCCGGCTTGCTCTGGAAAAACGGTAACGGCGACATCGTATGTTTCGGCAATGTGCCAGTCCGGAATGCTCCGGTTCTGCGATTTGGATGCTGGGCGCGAGCTGCCTGTAAAAACTGGCGAAAGCCTTGCGCTTGTGAATACTGTTGGCTCTATCTCCGAAAAATTGGAACAGGGCCTTCGCAGTGGTACCGATCTTTTCTGGGTAGGCGATTTCGATAGTTCCGCCTTGATCCCCGTATTGAGTGCTGCTGAGGCTGGTGCTTTGGTTGTCATGAATGTGACGGCAGGTAATGCGGTGGGCGTTGTCGATGCGCTTATTTCGTCCGTGCCTTCAGAAAAACGAGACCTTGTCCGTACGTTGCTTGCTGCGGCTCTTAAGGCTGTTGTTGTCCAGAGATTGCTTCCGGCGGCACAAGAGGGCGCTGTTGTTCCTCCGGCTTGGGAAATCCTCTTTAATACGCAAAAAGTGGCATCTTTTATACGCAGTGGAGATCATTTCAAGATTCCGTCTATCATGGAAGCTTCTTCTTCTGAAGGAATGCTCTTGATGGATAATTGCCTTGCAGAATATGTTCGCTCTGGCATTGTGACGTCCGAAGAGGCAGGTCGTTATGTTTCCAATCCCGCTAGGTTGGCTTAAAAAAGCTTTTTTGCTGTCGGTGGCCGTTTCGGTTTCCGCTTATGTGGCGCCTGCGCTGGCGGCACATTCCGCTGATGAAACGCTCTTGAGCGCTATGCAACTGGTACCCGATTCGCTACAGGCGAAAAAGACAAAGTCTGTGCTTTACCTTGGCGGGGGAGAACGCTCTCCGTGGTTTCATTTGGGCGCTTTGTATGCATTAGAAGAATACAAGATTCCTGTTGATTCTATTGTTGCTACATCGTGGGGCGCTTGGATGGGAGCTTTGTGGTCGCTGGGAGTGTCGATTGACGATATCCAGCGTTTGATGATGGATCCGTATGTCGTTGAGCATTTGGGGGTCAACTCGATTCATGCAAAGACGGAACATGATGCTTTTAGTCTTCCCGTTTCTGTAAGTGGTCCTCCATCGTTTCGTGAGCGATTCTCGTTTTATGCGGATACTGCGGGGAATGTTTATCGCAGCATGCATGCGCTTGTTCCCGATACAGCATCTATCGAACGGTCTCTATCGCGTCTTCGCTTTGAGGAATCCCTTTACCGCCAGCATGGATCATATCGTATCCCCATTACGCTCATGACATGCGATAGTGTTATTGAAAATCCGTTGTATGCAGATATTGTGAATTCGCTTCCGCTTGCGGGCAATGAAAATTCTGGAGAACTTTGTCCGTACTTGACGTTCCCGGAATCTAAAAAAACGCAAGAAGCTTCGATTATTGTTGTTGCAGACCCTGTACGCTATGAACTAGAAGGTAATGCCGAATTGCGTACGCTCAAGAAACAGGTCTTGTCGAAATTAGGTGATGTTCAGGGCGTTTTTGTAAGGGCTCATTCCATTCGCGATACTTCTCGCAAGTCCATGATTCAGGCGGGTTTCTCGTCAGTGGAACATGCACTGCGCGAAATTATTCCTATTGTGGATGGTCGTAGGGAATATTCCGACAAGCAAAAATCTGAAGCTTGGTTTGAATTCAATCCGGTGTTTGATAGCCTTTCTTCGGAACATCATTCGTCTGTGCTGTCTTACTGGAATCCTCAAGATACGGGCTTTGCCGCTCCGGCAAATTTTGCTTATTCGATTGCTTCCAAGGTTCCGTACGATACGATTACGTTCAATATGCAGCCCGATGGCGGGCTATTGATTGATGTGGGCGTGCATCCGACTATGGATGTTGCTGTAGGTGGTTTTGGCTCGAACATCATTGGTGCAAATGCTTATGGCGAGGTGACGCTGAACTATGTGAACCAGATGGAAATTGCGTTGACGCTTGCCGGTTTTTACGGGACAACCTCTTATGGTTTCCGACCGCGCCTAGAAATTTCGAATCTGATTAATCGTCGTTGGAAGTTTGGCTTTGGCTATGACTTTATGAAACTCCGCTATTTAAAAGCGTTTGAAAACGATAACGTTCCAGGTTCTAATCGCTTTGAATACGAAATGCGTAACGATCTTTTCTTGTCGGCAAAGTATGCAATTGACAAAAATCAATCCGTTGAAGTCAAGTTCTTATTTGGTGACCGTGAATTTGAATTGTCGCCCAAAGCGATTCCGCAAGTAGATTTTTGGGATGATGAAATTGTTGATACTAGCACGAACTATGAGACAAGTCCAGTGACACAAACTGTCCATTATTCACTGTTGAATGGTGAAGATGATCCGTGGTTTGCGTCAAAGGGCTATGCCGCCAATGCCTATCTTGGCATGAACTTGGTTGGTTTCGGGTTCCATCAAAGAGGCCCGATTTATGGCGTTTATTCTTTTGATGGAAGGTTCTCTTATGCTCCAACTCGAAATACTTCGGTGACAGTCGGCGCGGCGATGGGCTTTGATGCTTATCGTGATGGGCACTTCAGGTTCCCCAAGAATTTTGATAATACGGCAATGGAAGACCGATTCCGCTTGCATATTGCTGCAACACCATGGTCCAACGACTGGCTTGATCCAGAATTGTCCACACACGGGTATGCATTGCTTCGTGTGAATGGTGGCGTTCACCGCAACGGCTTTGGCGCTTGGCTTTCTTTGGCGTATGTCCATGATTTCGAAGATAAATCGACAGCGAAACTGAATTCCAATAAGTTTGTGATTGAACCTGCGTTGCGCTATAAGTACCGCTCGTTTACGGTCTACGCAGGGCTCAATCGCATAGTCGATACAGAAACATTTGGCGATATCAAACGGATAAAAAATTACCGATACTTTATCCGTATCGGCGACTGTAGTCTGTTTTAGAACTTAGATGGCGGATCAGGTCCGCCATGACGTCATTCCTCTTCGAAGCTTGACTGCTGCGGTTATCCAATATGCACGCAAGTGTTCATGCTGTACAACCCTGCACGTCATTCCGGCCTCTGGCCGGAACCTAGCTGGATTCTTCTAACAGCCTACTTCCAACTTTCTACTGCTTCCGCTACTTCTTCTCTCCGCGGTTTTTGGCGGCGATGTCTTTATACTTGTTGTGGTCGGCGAGAGTGCTGCTGAAGAAGTGCGTGTGCGAACCATCGTCTTTTGCAACAAAGTAAAGAGCTTCGGTCTTTTCGGGGAAGAGTGCGGCTTCGATGGCCTTGCGTCCCGGATTCGAAATCGGACCTGGCATAAGTCCTGGGAACCTGCGGGTGTTGTACGGGTTGTTGCTGTTCAACTGGCTTTTGTAGATCGGTCCGGTCAAGTTCTTGAAAATGAACCGCACCGTCGGGTCTGCCCCAAGAGGCATGCCAAGGCGGAGCCTATTGTGGAACACGCCAGCAATGAGCGGGCGTTCTGCTGGAATGCCTGTTTCTTCTTCGACTACGCTTGCAAGTGTGAGCACGCGATGCCAGTTGCCTAGTTGTTCCCACATGGAGCCTTTACGGTCCTTGAGTTCGTCACGCAGCTTGAGATTTGCGGCGACCATCTGCTTGAGTATGGACTCTTCGTCGGAGTTGATGGCGAACGGATACGTGTCCGGCAGCAGGTAACCTTCAAGGGTATTCCCTTCGACGCCAAGAGAATGGGCGAACTTCGAGTCTTGGACGAGGCTGTTCCAGCGAGCGGTGTCGAGGTTCGGGAAGCTCTTTTGGAGGTAGGCGGGAATTTCCCATGTGGCTCGACCTTCGGGGATGGTCACCTTGCGGACGGCACTCTTGCCACTCTGGAACAGTGCGGCGAGTTCGTCGAGCGTTTGGTGGGCGGGAACTTCGTACCAGCCAGCTTTGAGGGACGGTTTGTTCATTTTGCACCATAAAGTGAAGGCCAAGTCGTCGTCCCAGACGCCTTTTTCTTGTAAAATTTGTAAAACTTTTGTAGGGGAACTGCCCTTCGGAATCTCCAAAATGACAGTTTTTTCGTTAAGTGAAACGGCGCTCAACCGTTGATTTACGTGGATGTACGCAAAAACAGCGATTAAGAGGACTATAACGGCGGTAATTGAAAAAATCTTCTTCATTGCGTAAAAATTTAAAAGAAAATGCAACGGATTGGCAAAATAAAAAGTATATTCGTATAGCATTGTTGAATATTTCCCATCTTTTGAGGATTCGCTATGAAAATGATGAAAAAAGTTATGTTTGTCGCCTTTGCTTTGCTGGTAGCTTCTTCCTTTGCGGCCAAGAAGGTGAAGTCTAAGCTTGGCGATGTGGAACTCACCAAAGAAAAAGATGGTGGCTCCGTAGTCTGCACGGCAGGCTTTAACGATGAATTGACTGTCCTGAAAGAAGGCGATACCGAAGTCCTCGTGAAGGGTTCTTGCGGTCAGGGCTGGGTTCCGAAGGCTAAGATTGAATATGTTGCCCAGAAGGCTGGCGACAAGTCCATGAAGTTGGATGACGTGGACATCGTGGGCTGGCTCGATAACCCGAGTGCCGTGTTCGTGTTGGAAAACGACGATATCGACTTTGACGGTGTGAACATCGATCGTGACTTCAAGGAATACTTGCAGCACACGCTCGACCGTGAAAGAATCGAAATGAAGAACGGCGAAAACTAATTGCTTGACATTCATGAATGTTTAACCCGTGGCTAAAGCGCTGCGGGCTTTTTTTTATGCAGTCAATGCCGCATTTAGAATATGATTTATTTTGTGTGAAAAATATTCTATAAATGGCTTTGAATTTGTTTTGAATTTTTATATTTTTCCTTCTTGACTTAAAGGAAAAATGTATGGGAATTAAACACAGTATGTGTGGAGGTTCTAGTATGAAAAAGCTCTATATACTGTTTATAGTGTTGTTTGTTTTAGCCTGTACGGACAGTGTGACGACAAGACCTGATGATGGACGGAATGGGCAAGAGGAGAGCCTGTTTGGCTGGCGGTGGGATGATTTTGTTCCTGTTCCTGACCACTCGAGGTTATATGGCGGATTGAGGGAAATATTCCATGTTGGGGATTGGATTGTTTTGAGGGATGACTATTATTCTAGCAATGAGTATACATCCCCTGGAAAAATTACGTTGACTCCAAGAATATTCGCTTCAAAAATTGGTTCAACGCAGTGGGATACTTTGTCTAGTTCTGAATGGATCAGGTATATCTATGGCGATTCCTCGGGGCTGTATGCGGGGACGCAGCTTAGTGGCAAGGTGCTGAAGTATGATTTTGAACGTCATATGTGGAATGAAATATATGCGTTGAAATTCGATTCAGCTGGCTTTTACAGTGTTTATGGAATAACAATGTATAGGGGTTGGCCTGTAGTATGTATTGCCGGATTTGAGGATAGTACGGACCTTCGTCAAGAAACAATAAAACTGTTTATGAAAATGCAGACGGATACAGGCTGGGCGGATATCACGTATGACTATGATTCTTCCAAGGAATATCCTTTCCAGTTTCACAAGGGCGTGGAGCTGAACGGCAAATTGTATGCGATTAGCGGCGCTCGCGGGATGTGGCGCTATGATGGACGTTGGAAAAAAATGGCCAGGATCCCTCATGCGGAATGGGCGATTTGGGAAAAACAGTATGCCTATGATACAAGCGAGATAATTATGGATATTGTTGTGCATAAGGGCAAAATCTACGTTTTTGGGGAAAAGTCCTCAACATATGTGCTAGAGTATGATGAGGCGATGGATATGTGGAATCCTGTTGACAGTGTCATTGCAACGTATGATGACACTATAGATACTAATGCTGCTTGGGTTGATCCTTATAGGGGGCAAAGGCTTTATCGAAATACGCCACCTTACAAGTATTCCCTTGCTTCTGATGGAAAGCATCTTTTTGTTGCTGGAGATGATCCTTCTCTCCCGGCGGTGTATATGGGCGATTATGGAGAGCCATACGGTATCGAGGAAAAAGGGTGGCGCTATGTTGATGGAAACTGGTGCTCAGAAGAAACTTTTTCCTGCACATCTACCGAAGGTACTTATGATATGGAAGTTGTGGGCGACACGTTGTATATGGCGAACTGGAAGGGTCTCCTGAAATTCCCCTTGGCGGATTTGGACAGCGCGATATCCAATCGTGATCCGTACCCATCTGCAAACTGAAATGTAGTTGCATATATTTAAATATTTGCATAGAAATAGCCGCGAGTCGTCTTTTTTTACTATCTTTGCGTCCATGAAATTTTCAGATGGTGTAAAAGACGGGCTTCCGATAGGGCTTGGCTATTTTGCGGTTTCGTTCTCGTTCGGTATTGCTGGCTCGAATTTCTTGTCTTGGCCGCTTGTAACGCTTATTTCCATGACGAACTTGACCTCGGCAGGGCAGTTTGCTGGCCTCCAGATTATGACGGATGCTGCCGGAACTTTTATCGAAATGGCGCTTGCGACGTTCTTTATCAACCTCCGCTATTCGTTGATGGCTATTTCCCTGTCGCAAAAGGTTTCTCCGGATTTTGGAACCGGGAAGCGTTTGCTTTTGGCAACAGGCATTACCGACGAAATCTTTGCTGTTGCCATGTCGCAAAAAAGCGTGACTCCGATCTATTTCTTAGGGCTCATGACGCTACCTTACATTGGATGGTCTTCGGGGACTGCCGTTGGTGCAATTTGCGGCGAAGTCCTCCCGGCGATGGTGACAAACGCTCTTGGCGTTGCGCTTTATGGCATGTTTGTTGCAATCGTTGTCCCGCAGATGAAGGTGCACAAGCCGACCATTTTTGCGGTGGCGATTGCTGTTGCGCTTAGTTGCGCGTTTAAATTTATCCCTGCCCTCAGTTGCGTTTCCGTAGGCTTTGCGATTATTATTTGCGCTCTTGTTGCTTCCCTTGTGGCGGCAGCGCTGTTCCCCATGAAAGACTTGAATGCAGATGGCGAAGGAGCTGGCAAATGAATATCGACATGCAGACTTACGTGATTTATTTGCTCGTCATGGCTGGCGTGACACTTTTTTTGCGTGCCGTGCCGTTCATTTTGCTTCGCAAAAAGCTTAAGAGCGTATTCTGGAGTTCTTTCCTCGCTTATGTGCCGTACACGGTGCTGAGTGCCATGACGGTGCCTGCGATTTTCTTTGCGACAGACAGCCGTATTACGGGAGCCTGTGCGCTTTTCGCTGCGGTAGTCGCTTCGCTCCTTGGCGGTGGCCTTGTGACCGTCGCCGCGGTATCTTGCATTACCGTGCTTGGCGTTGATGGGCTGATGCTCTTGTTTTGAAATTTTGCCGTTTTTTACGTAAAAATGAGGCGAATTTGCGGAGTTTTTACGTAAAATTGAATACAAAGTAAATAAAATCGCTCGAAAAAAGTGGCTCGTAGGACATTTTCCTGATTTTTTAGGGTGATAAATACCTGTTTAAGGGCTAAAAAGTTTTCAAAAAGATTGGAGTCCTTGTTGAAATGCCGGATTTGTTACATACAACGTTGTAAAATTACGTTAAAAATGTTGAATTTGAATAGAAATTGACGTAAAAAGAGGGCATTTTTGAAAATTTCGTTTTTTCTGAACATAAAAAGCATGTCTCCGTGACGACTAAATTGTATATTCTTGCGTGTAGAATTTGTTTTTCGTTATTTTGGAGCTGAAATGGATATTGGAACCCTTCATTTTCAAAATCCCGAAGCCTTTTGGCTGTTGTTGTTCGTGCCGCTGTTGATTGCTCTTTATGTTTACCGTCAACAGCGCCGTAAGAGTACGATTAAGTTCCCGGCGCTCGCCCTTGCAAAAAAGGCTGTGCCGAGCCGTCGTGTAAAGTTTAGGCATATAGTCCCAGCGTTGCGACTTGCAGCACTTGTTTGCTTTGTCGTGGCGCTCGCCCGCCCGCAGAATGCGATGGAAGTCGAATACACCTCGACCGATGGTGTTGATATTATGCTGGCGTTAGACGTTTCGGGTTCTATGGGAACGCTCGATATGCTCACTCGCACGGAACAGGCTAAGCTTGGCGTGATGAACGCTGAACGCATTTTGAAAAAAGGTGAATACTGGAAATACAGTCGTCTCGGATATGCTCAGGACGTGATTGCCGAATTCATCGGTAAGCGCCATAGCGACCGCATTGGGCTTTCCGCTTTTGGTTCCCGCTCGTTTATGCAGTGCCCGCTCACGATGGATTACGGTTCCTTGCTCGAAATCCTGAAGGCTAGCGATGACCTGGCTCGCGATACGCTTGTAAACAACAGGACGGCAATTGGCGATGGCCTTATGAATGCTCTTGCCCGACTCAAGATGTCGGATGCCAAGTCCCGCGTGGTGATTCTTTTGACCGATGGCCGTGACAATGCGAGCGTTGTGCCGCCGGTACGCGCTGCCGAAGTGGCAAAGTCGTTGGGCGTAAAGGTCTATACGGTTGGTGTTGGAAAAAAGAATGGCAAGATTTTGGCGTTCCAGCAGAACCCGTGGACAGGTGAAATCTCCTGGGGCGAACGCGATATCCAGCCCGAAGAAGGCATTGACGAAGGCGTGTTGAAAGAGATTGCTGCAAAGACGGGTGGCCGTTTCTACCGTGCCGAAAACAAGGACGAACTCGAAAAGATTTACTCTGAAATCGATGAACTCGAAAAAACTGAAATTGAGACAATTGCCTACGCTCGCTATGCGGAAAAATTCTATCCGTGGCTTTTGGTCGGTGCGCTCCTCATTTTGCTGGAATTAATCCTCGCGAACACAAGATTCGTGAGAATCCCGTAATTTAGATGAGAGATTAGAGAACGCTCACGCCGTTCGCTACAGACGAGAGAATAATAATGGCACTTCGTGCATCTTTTTATGGGCGGCTATGCCGCGACTAATTACCTCTCTCGTCTATCGTCTATAGGCTCGTAGAGCCGTTCTTTCGTCTACTCTTTAGGTGCGGGAGTTTCTGGCTTGTAGCAGTTCTTCTTTGCTTCGGCGAAAATCTTGGAAATATTGCTTGTCGAGATGTTTGAAATCTCGGCATAGTGCAGGCTGAACGAAATTTTCCATGTCGTCATGTCCGTTTGCATGCTGTCGCGGTCGCATTCGCGGACGAGCTTTTGGCAGAAGGCTTCGATTTCGGACACTTCATCGCGTTCCATTACAATAGCGAACTGGCTTTCGCCGGTCCTTGCCAAAAATGTGTTTTGGCCTCTGCATTGGCGCTTCAAGAACGAGGAAAGGTCTACGAGTACACGGTCGGACATTTCGTAACCGAAATTGCGGACAATCGCTTTGAAGTAGTCCACTTCCAAAACGAGGAGGAACAATCGCTTGCTTGGGTCCTGATGTTGTGTGATAAACTGGAGGTAATCCACCAGGCGGATCTTGTTGTTTACGTTAGTGAGCGGGTCCGAAGTAATCCTGAATTTTAGAAGTGTGACGTAAACGTGCAAAAGTGTTAGTGCAAAAATAGGGTCGGTGAGCGGAATGTCTGGGACGAAATACTGAATAATGCAGGTGCTGCTTGGAACAAGGGCGATGAACGAAAGGTAGAACGCTTCTTTTTTATTCGTGGAATTCTTTTGCGTAATGGCATGCTGGATGCCGAGGAACATTGTTGCAATAACATAAAGGAAGTTCAGCCCAATGAGGAACGGCATAAGCCTTCTGAACTGGAGTGACGTCGTGTGGCAGTCGTTTGTAAAACCATAAATGCTGATGCCGATACAAATGAATATACCGATGATGCTAGGCGTCGAAAACAGCGGAAATAGGTGCTTGTATGAGTAGACGCTCTTGCGGATTCTGAGAAAAATGAAAGAAAACCACAATTGAGCAAGGAGGAGCGAGGCGCTAAGACTCAGCGCGTACATGACTGCATAAATAACGCAGATTTTCTGATTGCTTGCGTAAAGGTCGCTCTGTATATGGATCGAATAAAGCATCTTGGTCACCGTGCTTAGCACGATGTAGATGATGGTATCGATGATGGTAAAACCGAGAATGCGCTCTTCGAGGTGTCTAAGGATGCTGTCTTTGAACTGTAGCAGCGTAATAAGCAACACTGCTATACAGATGACGTTTATTTCTATTAAACCTATGTATGACATTCTCGCAACCTAAACCTTAAACCAAAATATAAATAATTGCAAGCTTTTTGTATGAAAACAATTGCAAACAGTAGAAAGTAGGCAATGGCTAGTAAACAGGAATGCAGTCATCCTCGCTACGCGAGGAACCATACATATTTCGCAAACAGTACTGTATGGATCCTCTTCGAGGATGACAATTCCTAACCACCAACCACTTTCTAAAACACAAGCTGGTAACTATTGACTAATATCTAGTAACTTTGAATTTTGTATATTCTTCTTGCTTATTTGAATTAAAGCAGTTTATCGGAGTAGATAATGAGATTTGCTGAACCGAACTTTTTGTGGGGCCTTTTTACACTGCCTCTTTTTGCGCTTTTGTTTGTGTATGCGTACCATCGTCGTAAAAAATTGGCGGCTCGTTTTGTATCGCTTTCGATGCTTTCGAAACTTTCGACAAGCGTTTCTCCGTGGCGCCGATTGACGAAAGTTCTGTTGTTGCTCTTGGCCATTGCGTTTTTGTTCGTAGCGTTAGCTCGTCCGCAGTGGGGCCGCAAGATGGAACATGTGGAACGCCGTGGTCAAGATCTCGTGCTTGTGCAGGATATTTCACTTTCGATGCTCGCTGAAGATGTAAAGCCGAATCGTTTGGTCCGTAGCCGCCATGAGATTTCATCTTTCCTCGAATCGCTCACGGGTGACCGTGTGGGCTTGGTGGCGTTCAGTGGCGAAGCCCAGGTAATGGTGCCTTTGACGCTCGATTATGGCACGGTGCAGATGGTGCTTCGCGAACTGAATCCGGGCTGGCTCATGCCGGGCACGAACTTGGAAAAGGCTATCCGTAAAGGAATGACTTTGTTCAAAAATTTCGGTGGTGCAAGTCAGCATTCTATCATGATTCTCATGAGCGATGGTGAAGAACTTGAAGCCGCCGCAGTCAATGCCGCCAAGGAAGCTGCCGAGATGGGCATCAAGATTTACACAATTGGTATCGGTTCTCGCGAAGGCGTGCCTATACCGCTCAAGGACAAAAATGGCGGGAGTGTCTATAAGAAGGATATGCAGGGAAATATCGTAACGACGCGCCTTGAAGAAGGGACGCTCCAAGAAATTGCGAATGTGACCGGCGCGCTATACTTCTATGCTAGTCCAGGCGAGTTCCAGTTGCAAAAGGTCTTGACCGAAATCGCGACTCTTGAAAAGAAAGACCAGAGCAGCGACCGCATGGAAAATTATCAGGACCGCTATCAGATATTCCTCGGGCTTGCCGCGCTGTTATTCTTGATTGAAGCCGTTGTTTCGGAACGCGGCCGCCGCCGTAAGCAGCTGAATGGAAGATTCAGTTGAGGCATGGGGTGTGAGGTCGTGCCGTTGGCACTTTGAGGCATGATTTGAATTGCAATAAAAAAGGCCCGCAACGGAGTGCGGGGTGACAGAGTATAGAAAAGGCCCGGCGCGCTCGCGTCGGGTCTTTTTCATAGGAGGGATTGAAGAAGCCTTCCTGGTGGGGCTGTGTCTCGACTGGAGATCGGTGCGGAAGCCGGAGGTAGGCTTACTACGCGTGTTGTGGGGCCACTAGGAAGGCTCATTTATTAATATATGCTTATTTGCAGAATGGGGAGCGATAAACCTGAAAATGATTGCTCTATATTGGAATGTTCCTTTTTAGTTTACTATTTTCTAGTTGATGAATACGAAATATTTAGTTTCTGCTGCGTTTTTGGCCTCTTTGGCTTCTTTGACTGCATGTTCCTTGATGCCTAATTTTGGCTCAAAATCCAAGGGAACGGTGGATGTATATGCCGCTGCCGCTCAGGATTCTGCCAATGTGAAGGGAGCTTTGGAAGGTGTGCCCGGACATTATAGTAAGATTGAATTTCCGGAATACAAGTATGTGGCTCCGTATCCAAAGGATTTCCGCGTGGAAATTGCAGATGGCATTACGGGTTACATCGTAAGCGACAGTACGCTTCCGCTTGTGGACTTTACGGTCTATTTTGAAGAAAACAATGTGCCGCAGGTCCTCAAAGACAAGGCCGCTTTCGAAATGGTTGGCTCCATGATCCGTCGTGGTGCGGGTGGTGGAATTACTCCGCATGCCCTTGAAGACTCCCTTGAATTTGTGAGCGCCTCGATTTCCACAAGTGTCGGAACTTACCTCTCTGCGTTCGACATCAACTGCCTTTCGAAGGATTTTCCGTCGATGCTTGAACTTGCGAGGAAAGTGCTCACGGCGCCTGCGTTCGACAAGACTCAGTTAGAGATTGTTAAGGCGAATTTTGTCACGGCTTATGAGCGCCGCTACGAAACTCCGGCCAAGGTTCTTTCGGCACTGAAATCCAAGGTGAACTATGCACCGAATCCGCGCCTCTGGGATGCGAATGCTGCCGAATACAAGGCAGTGACCGCTGCTGATGTAAAGCGCTTGGCCAAGGGCGTTTTCTCTTCTAAGCGAATTGTCTTTGCGCTTGCCGGTGATGTGAACAAGGATTCTGCGGTGACCATGCTCAAGCAGTTCTTTGCAGATTGGAATGTTGCCTTGCCAAAGACGGAAAAGCCGAAGCCAGAAAAGCTTACGTTTGCACGTAAGCCCGGTGTGTACGTGGTCGATAAGGACATCACACAGGCGAACATTACCATGAACCAACCGTTTGTGATGCGCCCGCATCCGGATTATTACCCGACCGCTGTGGCTAGCTTTATTTTGGGTGGTGGCAGTTTCAGTTCGCGACTCATGAACCGCGTTCGTAGCGATGAAGGCCTTGCTTATAGCGTTTATAGCACGGTTGGCAACGATTATCGCGATACGGCGATGACGACGATTGCGCTCCAGACGAAAGTGGAAACGGTGGATTTTGCCTTGAAACTCGTTTTTGAAGAAGTTGAAAAACTTGCGAAAGAAGGTCCGACTCCCGAAGAGTTGGAACAGGCTAAGAAGTCCTTGGTTGAAAGCTTGCCGAGCCTTTTTGACTCACCGTCTTCGACGGCTTCCATTTTTGCAAAGGGTGAACTTCTTGGAAAATCGGACGATCATTATTTAGATTATGTGAAGGAAATCACGGCAGTGACGGCTGAACAGGTCAAGGAAATGATCGCTAAGTATTTTGATAGAAACAAGATGACGATTTCGATTGTCGGTCCTGTTTCCATGTTCGAATCGCTGAAACCGTTTACGGTGATTCCTTTGGATAGTCTTGAATTTCGTTAAACTTTAAAAAGCGAGGTGTCTATGCAGAGCAAGGGATTGCATTTTTCGTTTTTGGGCGTGTGCTTGGGCGTTGTGCTTGCGCTGGGCTCATCTCTGTCGTATGCCGCAAAAGTCATCCCGGTTTCGGAAGTTTCCGGCAAGACGCTTTTGAAGAAGATGCACAATAAGGAAGACGATGTGCGTGCTTTTTGCTCGGGTATGTACAAGTGCCTTGATATCAGGTACGAAGCTTGCTCTGAAAATGACATGAAGCCGTGGCCTAAAGTTAATTATGATGAAGAATTTTGTGCCCCCTATAAGGAAATTGTAAAGCGTGGTTTTTCGATAGACATCAACAAGCCCATGGTGGCCGATGTCTTTTTGCGCTTGGGGCGCCAGTATAGAGCCATTTATTCTAGCGAAGGAACTCTCCCGCTCGAAGTCAACGAAATTACGTTCTTGTTCGACAACATGCCGTTTACGGCAGACTTGATTAACGCTTATCTGGAATCGGAATATACGCTTGAATACAACAGTCACGACCGTCGCTATTTTTCGGGCGGTAATGGTCATGGACTTTCTGGTGATTTTTACTGGGCCTTGCAAGATAGCGCTGGTACAAAGTCGATGTTGCGAAACATGTTTTTTGGCTATGGTTATGCACAAATTCTAAAATGGTCTCTCAAAGGAACCGCTGTTGCGTTCTTGGATATGGACTTGGTTGCTCCGCGGAAGCTTAAGTACAAGCTCACTGCTTTCGTGTTCCCCGCAAATTCCGTGTTGAATTCGATTATGCAGTTGCGTGTTTTCAAGAGTGTCGTAAACTCTAAAATTGACGATGTCGTAAACGATATCAAGAAAGCGTCGTCGATGTATTATGGCGGAAATCGCCGCCCGCTTACGACAAACGCCAAGATGCGGACTCCTGAAAACCAGCGCCATGTTGCTGAGTTTGATAAAGTTGTTGCTGGCGCCCCGTGGAAACTCGGGGATGCTATTCGCCTTGAACGTTCCCTGATGGAGTTGAGCAAGCCTAAGCCCATGCCTGCTAAGCCTGCGGAACCGACTGAGCCTACAGATAAAATTACTATTAAAAAGGATTAAAAATGAGTGAACCTAAGGATTTGCAAACATTGCTTGCACGCGTTACGGAACGTCGCCGTGAACTCTTGACTTCTGTTGTTAATCGTCGCACGCGTCATTTTTGCATGGTGCTTGAAGATTTATTTGACCCGCATAATATTTCTGCGGTTATCCGTACGGCAGAAGTTTTTGGATTGCAGGATGTGCATATCATTGAAGAAGACAATGCTTACAGTGTGAACAAGTCCATCTTGAAAGGCTCCTATAAATGGATGAGCCTTTATCTGTACAAGAAGCGCATGCTCTGTATGGAAAAGCTCCGCGAAAAAGGTTACAAGATTGCTGTTGCAAGCACGAACACCACAAACTCCGTGCTCGATCTCGATTTGAGCCAACCGATGGCTTTTTACTTGGGTAGCGAATTTCACGGGAACCACCCGGATACGCTTGCTCATGCCGATTACGAATTCAAACTCCCGCAGTACGGCATCACGGAATCCATGAACGTGTCTGTGGCTGGCGGCGTCTTGATGACTTACCTGGATGTGTTCATGCAGAAAGAGGGCCGCGAAAAGTTCGCGCTGCCGCAGGCCGAAAGAGATGCTTTGCTGCTCGATTGGCTTGACCGTCATGTAAACGGAATTGAAACAAACAGCCCCATCGTGAGAATTGAAGGGTGATTAGAACTTAGACAACTGCGTAAGGTGAGTGAAGCAGGATTGCTTGCAAGCCTATTTAACGCTAAAGCGTTGTCTCTTGAGCTCAGAAATAGTCAAATATTTTTTGACTGCTTCATTCGCTTTTCCCGAGCCTAGCGGTTGAGATTAGAGCGAAGCGATAATCTCACTTAGAACATCTTTCTTCTCTTTAAGCATTTCTAAGTTCTGCTGACTAGATTCTTCCCTTATTTTTGAACAAGCCTCCAATGCCAATCGCAAAATATGCTAGATTGTTTTTAGAATGAAAAAGAATACCGCTTTATATTTTTCTGTCGGACTTGTCGTTCTTCTAGCCATTTTCATCTTGATTTTTGGCATGATTTTCTTGAACGAGAAGGATCTGCGTGAGACTTTTGATGTGTACCATTTGCGCTTTACACAGGTGAGTACGCTAGTTTTGGATGACCCTGTTAAGATTAACGGTGTGAAGCTTGGTCGAGTGGAATCGATTGAACTTTCTGGGCATCGCGTGGTGGTGTCGGTTAGGCTCAAATCTAATGTGAAAATTCCGAAGGATTCCGAAGTCCGTGTGCAGAACATTGGCATTATGGGTGAACGTCAGATTGGCATGATTCTTGGCGATTCCGAAGAATATTTTGTACCGGGCGATACTATTAACGGTCAGTTCGACGCTGGCATTGCCGAAGCGCTTGGTCTTGCCGGCGAAGTTTGCGATTCTACGAAGGTTCTGCTTGAAGCGGTAAAGACGGCGTTGAATGGAACGATTGCAAATCCGGAATTCCAGGACCGATTCAAGACGCTTCTCGTGAAAGCGGAAAAGCTTGAAGATCGCTTGATGTCGCTTGTGGTGACGACTGATCCGCAGCTCAAGAAGAGCCTTGCAAACCTCAATAAGGTTACGGTCAAGGTGAACGAGCTTGTCGATGGTGTAAAGGAACCGATCAACGGTCTCTTTGCCGGAACGGATAAGGTTATGGGTAACGCGAACCAGTTGATTTCGGAACTGGAAGGCGTGACAAAGCATTTGGATGGGCTGATTGCTAAGGTGCAGGCCAAGATGGATTCAAAGGACAATACCGTTGGTATCTTGCTTAACGATAGACAACTTCATGATGACCTCGTGAAAACGGTACACTCTGCTGACAGCCTGTTCAAGATCATCCTGCAGGATGGCCTTGATATTAATGTGGATTTCTTCTGAGGAATTGATGATTACAAAGTTATTTACAGTTTCCAACAAATTGGGTATTCACGCTCGACCGGCCGGTATGATAGTTGATATCACGGGCCAGGCCAAAAGCGATGTGTCCATTATATTTGATGGATCAAAGGCCAATGCGAAGAGCATCCTTAACGTGATGATGCTTGCTATCCCAGCCGGTTCCGAAGTCAAGTTCGAAATCGATGGTGAGGATGAAGAGCTAGTTGTTCAGCAGTTGGAAAAGCTTTTTGATGACCACTTCAACGAAGAACCCTGCTGATTTTGTGGCGAAACCTGCTGAGAGTTCTTCTCGGAAATGTCCGAGAACTGAACTTGTCGGTGTGCCTTCGTCTCCGGGCTTTGCCATGGGGACGGTGTTCCCTGTTGCAAACCGCGAATTTTCTGTGGTCGATGAAACTCTTCCAGAAAGTCGCCTTGCTGCAGAAGAGCAAATGTTCTTGAAAGCCATCAGTAAGACTTCTAAAGAAATTGCTCAAATCAAAGAAATTTCAGAAACCAGAGTTGGTGTCAAGGACAGCCTGATTTTTGCAACTCACTTGATGATCTTGCAAGATCCGGGACTCGTGAATGGAGTCCTCGACAAGATCAAGAAGAAGCACAAGAATGCAAAGTGGGCGGTACATGTTGTATTCAATGCCTACATTGAAAAGTTCGAGAAGGTTGATTCTCCGGCCATGCGAGACAAGGCCGCTGATCTTAGGGACTTGTACAATCGCCTGATGTCTGCGATGGACGACTCCGGACCGGTATTGGAGGATGTGGCTGACGAGGAAGGCATTGTTCTTGTAGCTCATGAATTTGTTCCAAGTTTCTTGATGACGCTCAAGCCGGGACAAGTGAATGCAATCGTGATGGATACCGGTGGCCGTACGAGCCACGTGGCCATTTTGTCGAGAGCGTTACAAATCCCTGCAGTCTCGGGCCTTAGAAATGTGGCGGCCCTTGTCAAGAGCGGCGATACGATTATCGTTGATGGTGCTGATGGTAAGGTTATCATCAATCCGAACGAAGACGATATTCGTAAGTTCCACGAACGTCAGGAAATGTTCGAACGCCAGCGCCGTGAACTTTTTACGATGCGCCAGCTGGAGCCGATGACTCGCGATGGCAAGTACATTGTGCTGCATGCGAATATTGAAATCCCGACGGAAGCGGACAAAGTAACGGACTTCGGCGCAACGGGTATCGGCCTTTACCGTTCTGAATTTTTGTTCTTCAGAAAGGATACCCCGACCGAAGCCGAACAGGAAAGCGCTTACAGGCATATCCTTGAAAAGATGAATCCGTTCCCAGTCGTGATTCGTACGCTTGATGCGGGTGGCGATAAGCTTGTGTCGGGCGTTTCGGCGGTGAACGAATCGAACCCGTTTATGGGTTGGCGTTCTATCCGCGTGTGCCTAGACCGCGAAGATATTTTCATTACGCAGTTGCGTGCGCTGTTGCTTGCAAATACGACTGGCAATTTGCGTATTTTGCTCCCGATGATTTCGAGCATGACTGAACTCAGGCGTGCAAAGGCTTGCATTGCAAAAGCCCGCAAACAGTTGGAAGACGAAGGCCATAAATTGCCGGTTGTGAAAATCGGCTCGATGATTGAAGTGCCAGCAGCCGTAATGATTGTGGATAAACTTGCTAAGGAAGTGGACTTCTTTAGCTTGGGTACAAACGACTTGATCCAATTTACGCTTGCTGTGGACCGTACGAACGAACTTATTACAGATATGTTCCAACCGCACCATCCTTCTGTGCTTAGCATGATTTACCAAACTGTGGTTGCGGCGCATCGTGAAGGTATTCCGGTTGCTGTTTGCGGTGAAATGTGTACGGACCCGATGAGCGTATTGTTGTTGGTTGGACTTGGTGTTGATGAACTTTCGATGACTCCGTGGAGCGTGATGACCACGAAGAAAATTATCCGTTCTATCAACTTTGAAGATGTTCGTGATGCTGCATTGACTGTTTTGCAAATGGATGATGCCGAAAGTGTGAATGAGTTTTTGCATAAGAAGTATGCTCAAACTATTATGGAACTTGGTATATCTGGATTTGTGGGACAGGTTGAAAAATAAAAAACAGTTGGTTTGTAAATGAAATTATTTTATTCGTTGTTGTTTGCGTGCACTGCCGCCTTGTATGCACAGGCGGATGGATCGGCATATTCTTTGTATAAATCCCCGTTTTCGGATCAGGAAATGGTGGCTCCGGAACAGTTCCAGGATGCCGTTATCCGTGCGGCTCGTGCAAAGAAAACAATGAATGATATTTCCGTTTCGCAGAATCATCGTGATTTTGCTCGCGCGGCTTATTACTATTACAGTGGCCAGTGGGATAGCGCCTATGCAGCCTACAATTCTTTGCGTAAACGTGAACCGGAATTGTTGGGCTCTGTTGTGCTCCGTATGGCTAAGGCGAACTTTAAGCAGGAACAGTTCGCCAAAATGCGCGAAACGCTCCGCCTCGAAAAAAGCCTGGAAAATGATAGGGCTTGGCGCGAATCGGCAGACCGCATGAGAATCGAAGCTACGATGGCTGATTTTTCGCTGAATGATGTGGCTCGCGCAGATTCGTTGATGGTGTATTTGAACGGAAATCCTGATGGTGATGATGTCGATCCGCTGAAGTATCGCTACGCCCGCTATTTGGAAGATTCTTACCAGTTGAAACAAGCGAAGCGTATGTACATGAAGCTTTTGACGAGCCGTACAGCGTACAAGGATTCTGCTTATGCCTCGATCCGTCGCTTGAGAGAAGTGCTTGGTACTCCGGAATCGCTTGCAGAAAAGGTTGCCTATGCAAAGATGGCGTGCACCAAGGACGAAATGAAAAATTGCTTGGAGCTGCTTGATTCTATCCAGATTATGGATGCACAGCTGGTGCAAAAAAATCCGGCTTTGGCAGTGGTGCTCGATGATCCAGCCTATTCCCGCTTGAAAAAAAGCACGCTTGATTTGAATACTCGCATTGTGCTGTGGGAAAAACGTGCCGGTGCATTGCGCGCGTTGAACCGCAATGCTGATGCCATTGAACAGTTCCGTTACCTGATTGAAAATGTGGAAGCGCGCCCGTCTTGGATTCAGGCGATTCTCAAGCTTTATCGCAAGGAAGCTGCGGGTCTTTTTGACGAAGAAATCCACACGTACGATTCGCTTTTGCAGGATGTAAGCCAGTTCAGCAATGAAAATGCCAACAATCTTTGGTTGCGCGGTTTTGAATTTGAACAAAAGTTGATGTACGACAAGGCCATTGACTGCTACAAGAAACTCATTCATAAACGTTTTAAGAGCAACTTAAAGCGCCAATGGGCGAGGTTCCGCATTGGTTATTGCTACTTCAAGCGCGGTATGTGGGTTGAGGCGGCTGCTTATTTCCGCGATGCGACTAAGGATCCGTTCTTGTGGAGCGGAAGCGCTTCGCGAATGTTCCTTGGCGATTCGTACATGAAAATGGGCGAGGATTCTCTTGCTCGTGCAGCGTACCTCGATTGCATCAAGGATTTCCCGCTTTCGTATTATGCTCACCGCAGTCGCACGAAGCTCCTGGATAATCGCTTGATGCCGGCAGACCAGATTCCTTACGCTCATGGCGTGCCGATGTCGCATGCGGCAACGCTTGACTGGATTCGCTCTGTGAACAAGCTCGGTAAGGCCGATGCCTCGTATAGCAAGGAACGCTTTGAAAAGATCAAGAAGCTGTTCTTGTACGGCTTTGAGGAAGAAGCTTTCAGGCTGTATGAAGAAGTCAAGAAGAAAAATTTCAAGCGCCTGGATTTCCTTTACGAATACGGAAAGCTGTTCTACGAAATGGGCGAAACTGCAGCCGGTTACAGGCTTGCACGCCAATTCCAAGCGAAGATGGATAGACGCTTGTTGATGACTCCGCCGATTGACGTGTTGCATTATTTGTTCCCGGTGCCATACGCAGATCCGGTCGTTTATCATTCGGGAAGCAGTATCGATCCGTTCTTTGTGTATAGCGTGATGCGCCAGGAATCTATTTTTGATTTTCAGATAACGTCTCCGGCGGGCGCTTGCGGCCTATTGCAGATTATGCCCGCGACAGGCAAGATGCTTGCCGACAAGGAAGAAATCAAGAATTTCAATCCGAAGCGTTTGTACAACGCTTACATGAATATTCGCTTGGGTATCCGTTACTTGGTGGATCTTAAGGAAGAATACAAGAACGATTACATGTACGTGCTTTGCAACTACAATGCTGGGCCGAAACCGACGAAGCGCTGGCAGTCCGAAAGCGATGGCCTCCCGTGGGATTTGCGTGTCGAAGAAATCAGCTACTGGGAAACCCGCGATTACGTGAAACGCGTCATGGGAAACTATTGGATTTATAAAGAGATTTATGGTGAAAAGTAGACGAGAAATCGCTCATTTTCTCGTCTCTAGTTTTTCGTCTCTCGTCTAACTATGTTATTTCTGCTATTGACAATCGGTCCTGCGTTTTTGTTTGCTTGTGGAAACATCTTGGAAAAATCCGGGGTGTCCACTGTGGGCAAGCGTACTGGCGGAACGTCTAAGCCATGGGAATTTTTTAAGGGCATTATTACAAATAAGTATTGGTGGCTTGGAATTTGCTGTTCCGGGCTTGCAACGCTTGGCTATTACATTGCCATGGCGCAATATGATCTTTCGCAAGTGCAGCCGATGATGGTTTTGAATCCGGTGCTGACGGCGTTGATGGGCTTTTGCATTTTGAAGGAAGTCTTGACTAAGCGCATCGTGGTGGCGATTTGCTTTGTGGTGGCCGGGCTTTTGTATTCGGTGGAAAACTTGGGCGAATCGACGGCGGTGCAGAATATCGCGACGCTTTGGGCGTATGCGGGCGGACTTTGCTTTGCAACGCTAATTGCGCATCTTTGGGTAAAAGACCGCGAAATGGTAGATTCGCTCATCATGGGCGTAGGTTTTGGGCTTTCTGCGGCATTCTACAAGAGTCTGGCGATGGATTTTGACCTCGACCATATCGAGTTTTCGTCAGTGGCTAACTTGCTTATGGATTTTAGGACACTTGGCTATGTGGCGACTTATTGCATTGCGTTTTTGTACTCGCAAGTGTCTTTTTCGCGTGGACGTGCACTGTTTATTATCCCGTTCAGTGCGGCTGTCGGTGCTGCGGTCCCGACCTTGGCTGGGGCGCTCGTATTCAACGAAGCTTTTCCGATGGGCAAGGTGATTTCGGTGACTTTAGTGTTGATTGGTGCTTGTCTTTTTATTGTTCGCAGACCGCGCCGAAAGAAAGCTAATAATTCGGAACTCGAAACAAGGAAGTAGTTTTTTTCTTATATTCCGAGTCTAGCATTCCGAATACCCGTTCATAATATATATTCCCAGTTATGGTGTGTTGGAATGATTGTTTTGCTAAAATCAGTAGAGCCATAGGTTCAATTTTCTTTGTTGCGCTGGTTTTGTCGGCGTGTTCTGACGATAATCCAAGTTCGTTGAATTTTGATCTGGGGAGTAGTTCTTCTGCAAATGGTAATGCAGATGGCGTGAACCTCCCGTTTGTTGGCGGCCCTGTGATTTTCACTGAGGTTGATCCGATTAACATTGATTACAAGGATCACGAAGGCGATGACGCCGGTTGGGTAGAATTATTCAATGCTTCTGCTGATACAGTGAATTTGTCTGGAATGTACTTAACGGACTCGCAAGAGAATCCGTTTAAGTGGAAACTGGGCAACGTGAAAATTGCACCGAATTCGTTTTTGGTCATTTTCTTGTCGGGGAAGAATTATCCCGATTACGTGATGCCGCATGATTCGATGGATATGATTGGGCCTGGTTGTTGGACATGGACGGATGCGAAAAGCGATCCGCCGGGATACAGCTATGCCGATCCGTTGCCGGGATACAAGAAAAATTGCTTTAGTGAAAATGGTAAGCGCCGCATAGGCTCGGTGATGAAGTTGGGCGAAAACGAGGAACTTGGGTGGGCGTCTATTTCGCTTTTTGTAGGGACGGGGAGTTCCGACCCTTCGGATGTGCTAGATATTTCGGCGGCAAATGAAATTTTGATGCAGGCGTATATTACAAAGGGCCGCAAGGTTTCTGTGCGCTTGGCGCAGCCCGACATTGATGATTGGAAAGGTTACGAAATGATTCTTGAAGGGACGGGGGATTCTTCGACGGTTTACCGCATGGCTCTCCCGACGGGCTCTACGTTTCCTGATTTGGCGAACATTTATGGGACGCGATTTAGCCCCGATGCGAATGAATCGCAAGAAGTGACTCTTAAGGTTTTCAGCTACATTGCACGGAACCGTGGCCATGAACCGCATGCGGGTTTCAAGCTTTCGAAAAAGGGAGGCTCGCTTTACCTGGTGAATGCTGACACCGCAATTGTGGATTCTGTGGCTTATCCGGAGTTGCCTCTAGGAAAAACATGGAACAACGCGAATGGCTGGGGCTATGCCGACCCTTCGCCATATGGCAATACGGAAAGCGGGCTGACATTCACTCGTGAAGAAAATATCGACACCTTGCTATTCCCGCCTTCGGGATTTTATACGGAACCATTTGTTCTAAATCTTGAAAGTACGAATAATGCCGTGTGCGAAACTGGCGGAAAATTGCCATCGGAACAGACGCCATTTCAGAAGAATATTTTAATCGACAAGACGACGGTAATACGCTGTGCAAAAATTGCTCCGCAAAGCCTCCCGAGCGACGTGGTGACGCGTACTTACGTTTTCGAGAGTGCGCCTGCAGTGCCTGCGGTATTCCTTTCTGCTGACCCGAATTCGCTTTTTGACCCGGATACTGGAATTTATGTGGAAGGTCCGTATGCGCAGAGCAAGGAACCTCATTACGGGGCCAATTACTGGCTCGACAAGGAAATTCCCATGACGGTGGAGTTGATGGAGCCGGGGACGAGTACGCCTGCGTTTGCGAAGAATGCAGGGCTCAAGATTTTTGGCAATTACAGTAGGCAAAAAGACAAAAAGTCGGTGGCGATCACGTTCCGTGAAAAGTATGGCGATTCACACCTGAATTATCCGCTGTTCCCTGAATTCCCGGAGCTGAATAAGTTCAAGGTGTTCTTGTTACGCAATAACGGGAGCAACTGCGGAAACGATTACATTCGCGACCGATTGGCAAGTTCCGTGAGTGAAGGGCTTGGCGTCGATTACCAGCGCGGGCGATTCGCAGTCGTGTATTATAACGGCGAATATTTCGGTATCCACAGCATTCGTGAGCGCTCAACGGCAGACTATTTTGAAACACATTATGGGCTTGATCCAGATAAAATAGATTTGCTCAAGGCCAATAATGAGGTGTCGGCGGGCTCGGCTGTCGATTACGTCGCGTTGATGGAGTGGCTGGAGTCAAACAATCTGGATGACGAAGAAAACTATGCTTACATCGCATCGCAAATAGATGTTGACAATTTCATCAATTACATGCATACGGAAATTTTTGCAAATAACCGCGACTGGCCGGCGAATAATCTCAAGAAGTGGCGCAGCACAAGTCCCAAAGCGCCGTGGAAATGGTTCCTGTATGATCTTGATTTTGGTTTTGGGAATGATTACAGCAAATATACGAATAACATATTTGAATTTGCTGCGGCAGAAGATGGGGATTCGTGGCCGAATGGGCCTGAATTTACGTTGTTGCTTCGGCGATTGCTCGAAAATGAAGATTTCAAGGCGGCGTTTATCAACCGAATGGCGGTGCTGTTGCAGATGAATTTTGAAAGTTCGCGGGTGCTTGCACGTATCGAGAATATGATGGCTGAAATCCAGTCGGAAATTCCTCGCGACCAAAAACGCTGGGGACTGAACGCTTCGAAAATGACAAAACAGCTCAACGCCATCAAGAATTTTGCGATGAATCGCCCTAAAGTCGTTTACGATGAATTGCAGGAATTTTTCGCATTGGGCAAAAAGGCTACTGTAACCTTATCTGTAAATGGTTTTGGCCGGATTCTAGTGCATAATCTCCCTGTAGATGAGAAGAAAATGACTGTGAATTTCTTTACGGGATTCCCTGTGTTGCTCAGCGCGGAGCCTCTTGCAGGAACTGTTTTTGTAGGTTGGAGTGATGGTGAAACAAACTCTACGCGGGTGATTCTGCCTGAAAGTGTCAGTGAAGTTACGGCTCTCTTTAAATAAGCCAAATAGCGCTGAAACCTTATAAATAGCCTATGTTTTAGATGTGAGGCTTATCATGCTGCGTTGTAATTGCTATCTTGTAGTATCATGAGTTTCGAAACTAAAATTGTTTGCATTGGTGCCGGCTACGTTGGTGGACCGACCATGACTGTTATCGCCGATAAGTGCCCCGATGTTAAGGTTACCGTTGTTGATATAAACCAATCGCGCATTGATGCCTGGAATAGCGAAAATCTTCCGATTTTTGAACCCGGCCTAGATGATGTTGTGAAGCGCGCTCGTGGCCGTAACCTGTTCTTCAGCACCGATATTCCCGCAGCCATTAAGGAAGCCGACATTATTTTCGTGTCCGTCAATACTCCGACGAAAACGTTTGGGCATGGCGCGGGCAAGGCGTCCGACCTCCAGTATTGGGAAAAGACCGCTCGCAACATTTTGGAAATTGCAGACGAAGGCAAGATTATCGTCGAAAAGTCTACGCTCCCAGTCCGCACTGCGGCTGCCATGGAACGCATTTTGAATTCGAACGACAAGGGCCTTCACTTTGAAGTGCTTTCGAACCCGGAATTCCTTGCAGAAGGTACGGCTATCAACGACTTGTTTGAACCGGACCGTGTGCTCATAGGTTCGCATCAGACGGAATCAGGCCTTGCGGCTTGCCAGAAACTTGTGGACGTCTATGCGCATTGGGTTCCGCGTGACCGCATTTTGACAACGAACCTTTGGAGTTCCGAACTTACGAAGCTTACGGCAAATGCCTTCCTCGCTCAGCGCATCAGTTCTATCAACTCGATTAGCGCCCTCTGCGAACGCACCGGTGCAGACGTTGATGAAGTCGCTTACGTGATGGGCAAGGACCGCCGCATCGGTTCCAAGTTCCTTAAGGCATCCATCGGTTTTGGTGGTAGCTGCTTCAAAAAAGATATTTTGAATCTTGTGTATCTTTGTGGCTATTACGGTTTGCCGGAAGTGGCGGCTTACTGGGAAAGCGTCGTGAAGATTAACGAGTGGCAGACGCACCGCGTGGTGGACCGCATGCTCGAAACGATGTTCAATACGATTGCCGGCAAGAAAATTGCCGTGTTCGGTTTTGCGTTCAAGGCAAATACGGGCGATACCCGTGAAAGCCCCGCAAACCTCGTTGTGCGCGATTTGCTCGCCGAACATGCTCTGCCTGTTGTGACCGACCCGAAGGCAATCCCCGATGCTAAGCGCGACCTCAAGGATGTGATTGACCGAGTGGCATTCGAGGAAGACCCATACAAGGCTGCCGAAGGCGCTCATGCCGTCGTAGTTTGCACTGAATGGAAGTGCTTTGCAGAACTCGACTGGAAGCGTATTTACAGCTCGATGGCAAAGCCTGCATTTGTATTTGATGGCCGCAATATTTTGGATGCTGACGCACTGAGAAAGATCGGATTCGAAGTGACTAGCATTGGTAAAGGCAAGGCGGAATAAGGAATGTTTGACTCTTTTGTAATCTTCGGAGGAATTGGGTTTATTGGAACGCATATGCTTCGGTTACTTCGGGAAAAGTATCCGAATGCTAAAGTGTATGTTGCGGATTTACTTGCAGATCCTTCTATGGATCAAAAAGATGCGGCCGTCTCTTATCAAAAAGTCGATGTCCGTAAACCGATTGAAATGCAAGGCGAATTTGGCAAGAATACTCTTGTATTTAATTTTGCTGCAATACATCGTACGCCGGGGCATCCGGACCACGCTTATTATGAGACTAACATCCGTGGTGCGGAGAACGTTTGCGAATTTGCGCGCAAGTATGGTATTGAAAATATTGTGTTTACTAGCAGCATCGCTACGTATGGAGCCGCTGAGGAATTGAAAACGGAGGATACACTCCCTACTCCTAATACACCGTATGGAATTGCCAAACTTGTTGCTGAAAAAACGCATGAAGAATGGGCTGCGGAAAATTCAAACCATAGACTATCCATTGTTCGTCCGGGAATTGTGTTTGGTACCGGCGAAAATGGTAATATGACTCGCCTGTACAAAGGCTTGAAAAGTCATAAGTTTGCTTATGCCGGTCGCAAGGATACAATCAAAGCTTGCATTTATGTGAAAAATCTTGTTCGCGTCATGCTTGAAATGGCTGAAAACAGGAATGCCGAAAAGGTACAACTTTTCAACTGCTGCTATTATCCGTCTTTTACTATTGAACAAATTTGTCATGCAATGATGGTGGCTACGGGAATGAAACGGTTTATTCCATTTATTCCTAAAAAGCCAATGATGATGGTGGCTTCCGTTTGTGGGCTTATGGGTGGACTTGGGTTAGGCATATGCCCTGCTCGTGTAAAAAAATTGATGATTAGTACAAATGTTGATGGAAAAAAACTCTCGCAGAGTTATTCATTGAAGTATTCATTGGAAGAAGCTTTCAAGGATTGGTTCAAGGACTGCGATGAGAAGGTCCTTGAATGAAAGTCAGTGTTGTAATTCCAACCTTAAATGCTGAGCGCTATATAGGCGCTCTTTTAGAACGTCTTTTTTCTCAGACAGTCAAATTCAATGAGATTATTGTTGCTGACTCAGAGTCTACAGACAAGACTGTTGAAATTTCAAGTTCGTTTGCTGGAGTGACTGTTTTTAATGTTGAACGGAAAAAATTCAACCATGGTGGAACTCGCGATTGGGCACTTCAGAAGACTACTGGTGATATTGTCCTTTTCTTGACGCAAGACGTATTGCCTGTAGATGAATGCTATGCGGAACGTTTAATTGCTCCTTTTGCGGAAGATGATCGTATTGCAATGTCTAGTGGTCGGCAGATTGCAAGACATGATGCTCCCTTGATCGAAAAGTTGAATCGAGAATTCAACTATTCGGAACGAGTCTTTGTCCGTGATAAGGATGATTTGCCTCGTTTGGGAGTTAAAACGTTTTTTTCTTCGGATTGCTGCTCTGCGTATCGTCGTTCTGCTTATGATGCTATAGGTGGCTTTGATAAGGATATCCTTGTGAATGAGGATATGAAAATTGCCGCCCAATTTATTTTTGCAGGTTATAAAATTGCGTATGTTGGAACTGCTGGAGTTTATCATTCCCATAATTATTCGTTAAGGCAGCAATTTGCTCGAAATTTTGATGTCGGCGCATTCATGAAGATGAATGAAGATTTATTTTCAAATGTGTCTGCCGTATCTGAGGGCATGAAAATGGTAAAATGGATTCTTTCTCGTTTAGCAAAAAAAGGCCATTTTATTTTATGCCTTTATTATGTCTTGGAATGCGCTACAAAGCTTTTGGCGAATAAGTTAGGAGCAAGGTATAAAAGCCTGTCAAAGAAGAATAGAATTCGTTTTGCTTCGTGTAAAAATTATTGGAGAACGCACGAATAGGTTGTTTATGCGAATTTTGTTTTTGACTCCTTATGTACCTAGTGATAGGGCTGGTGGAGAAAAGTTCACCAGATTGTTACTTGAGGACTTGTCAAGGGAAAACCAAGTGGATTTGGTTTATTATAAGTATTCCTTTGACAAAGATTATGTCAGCCCGAATAAAAATATTCGCGTGTTAATGGTTTGCAAGAATTCGACGGCAGTGAAGCTTTGGAATAGTGCTAAGTATCCGTTGCTCCATCCAACATTTACCATTCGCTTCAGTTATAGACTGCTTCGTTTTTTGAAAAAGATTTGGAAATCGAATGCTTACGACTTGTTGTATTTAGATCATAGTCAGATGCTTTTATATGGAAAGTTTTTTCCTGAAGCGAAAAAGATTTTGATGTCTCATGATGTAATGGCTGAACGTTATGGACATAAAGAAAATTTGAATGCCAAAATTGTTCGTTATTCGGAAGGCTGTCTTATGCGCATGCCTAATTTGACCATATTCACGTTTAGCGAAAAAGATGTTGGCATTGTGAAAAGTGCGTATGGTTTAGAAGCGAAACATACGAATTTTTATCTAGATAATAGTATTGTTAAGGCGGTTCCGAAAAAAGTGGAGAACGTTTATGTCTTTTTTGGAAAGTGGAAGCGCCCTGATAATTTTGACGGTTTAAAATGGTTCTTTGATACGGTTTATCCTAGCCGTCCCAAGTCTGAACTATTCCGAATTATAGGAATCGGATTGCCTAAAGAATTTTCCGATTACATAAAAACGTTGCCCAATGTCCAGTACCTAGGCTTTGTTGACAATCCTTATGAGATTATTGCCAATTCGCGGGCTGTTATATCTCCTATTTTTTCGGGGGCAGGTGTTAAGGTTAAAGTTGTAGAATCCCTAGCCTGCGGAACGCCTGTTATTGGCAATGAGCTTGCTTTTGAAGGCATATCGCAGGAATTTTCAAGCTTCATGAAAAAGGCAAAAACGGAAGCGGATTATGGCAAAGTTATGAATTCGCTTTTGAACGATTGTGAAGAAAGAATTAAATTTAAGAAACTATTTTTTGAAAAGTATCAAAGCCAATCGATTCCCGTCTTTCTGAAAGAGCTGTAATCTTGTCTGCCTATATTATCACATTTACTATTTCAACGCTGCTTTTTTATGCGGCTTCCACGCTAGGCGATGCTAAGCAACGTTGGTTTGTTTTGTTTCTTGCTATTTTGCCGGTGGCCGTTGTTGCTGGTGTTCGTGATGACTGTATCGGAACAGATGTGATGGTGTATGGCAAGGACTGTTTTTTGGATGTCTATCAAAGCAGGTGGTATTCGGAAATAGATCTTTATTGGATGATTCGAATGGAACCGGGCTATTTGCTGTTGAATTATTTGGTAAGCCGGTTTACGGATAGCTATAATGTGTTCTTTGGCATCCTTATGGCATTGCAGATGTTCTTTGTGATGAAAACTCTGCTTGTTTTCAAGAATCGGATGCCCGTATGGATTGCTTTAGTCGTGTATTACTTATCGTACTATAATATCTCTTTGAATCAGATGAGACAGAGTCTTGCTTGTGCAATTGTTCTATACGCTTGCACTTTTGCTTATAAACGCAAGTTGTTGCCTTTTTTAATGACGGTCGCTTTTGCTTGCGCGTTTCATGTTTCTGCATTTGTTGCTTTTGCGATTTATCCGTTGTTCATTCTATTTCGGAATACCCGGTCTTATAAATTAATGTGGTCCATGGTGGCGATGGGTATTATTGCGTCGTTGTTAGTCCAAAAATCTATTGATGTTGTTCTTGCGGCTCTTGGATTAAATGCGGTTTTTGCTCATTATTTTAAAGATAGCACTCATGGTTTTTTTGTAACGAAGTTTTTGATATCGCTGCCAATCCCTATGTTGTTTTTTATTTATAGAAAAAAGTTCTTTAGGAAAGAAACGGTCTATTTGGCTTTTTCTTTAGTCGTGATGGTTGTTTCGACTCAGGCGCGAGAGCTAATCGGAAATGATGCTGAACGAATCATGACCTATTTCTTGATAACGCAAATTTTTGCATTGCCTTTTATTTGTGCTCATTTAAGTAAGGTAAAGCAGCGAGTTGTTGGGATATTTGGAATTGCATATTATTTTGCATATTGGTATTATATGTTCATATATAATGGATTCCAGGAAACATATCCTTATTCGTCGTATATATTAAAACAGTGGTTGTAAGATGAATGAAAAAATAGATTTTGTCCTGTTATGGGTTGATGGAAATGACCCTAGATGGCTTGAAGAAAAAACTAAATGGGATCCGAATGCACAAAAGGGGGAGGTCAACCGTTATCGAGATTGGGATAATTTAAAGTATTGGTTCCGTTCTATTGAAAAATGTACTCCTTGGGTTAGAAAGATTCATTTTGTTACTTGGGGACATTTACCACCTTTTTTAAATACGAAACATCCTAAATTAAATATTGTTAAGCATTCTGATTTTTTGCCTAATGAGGTTCTTCCTGTTTTTAGCTGTAACCCTTTAGAGCTGAATATGCACCGCATTGACGGGTTGTCTGATAAATTTGTTTTTTTTAATGATGATACGTTTATCTTGCAGTGTTTGCGCCCTGATTTTTTCTTTAAAAAGGGGATTCCTTGCGATCGGGCTGTTTTTAATGCATTAATACCTAGTGATGAGAATTCATTCTCTTTTCGAGCAAATGATATGACTCTTGTAAATAGGCATTTTAGTAAGGGAAGATGCCTTAGAAATCATTTTTTTAAATACTTTTCTTTGAAATATGGTTTTGATCTTTATAGAAATGTAGCTCTTTTGCCTTGGGGGCAGTTTACCGGATTTTATGATGATCACTTGCCGGTCGCTTACGATAAAAAAATATTGGAAGAGGTCTGGTCGAAAGAAAATCAATCATTGCTTCTGACTACTAAGAACAGGTTCCGAACAAAAGAAGATCTTACTCATTGGCTGTTCCGCTATTGGCAATTTGCTTCGGGAAAATTTATTCCCTGCAAAAAACGGGGAAAATTTGTGGAAATTAACGATAATACCATAGGGCAAATTGAAAAGCTGATTGTAGGTAGGAACGCGCCTATGGTTTGTCTAAATGATAGTGATTCAGATATAGATTTTGAATCTTTAAAAAAGCGTATTATAGATGCTTTTGAATGCATATTACCGCATAAATCAACTTTTGAAGTATAGATGTATAATTATTCAGTTGTAATCCCGCATAAGAATAATCCCGATTTGCTTAGGCGCTGTTTGGAATCTTTGCCTGTACGTGATGATTTACAGGTTATTATTGTTGATGATAACAGTGATGGTGACATTGTAGATTTTAAATCGTTTCCGGGATTGAATCAGCCAAATACATTGGTTGTTTTTGACAAGTCTGGGCTGGGTGCAGGACATGCTCGAAATGTGGGAATGGATTTGGCTGAAGGAAAATG
This sequence comes from Fibrobacter succinogenes, assembly GCF_902779965.1. Classification (NCBI taxonomy): domain Bacteria; kingdom Pseudomonadati; phylum Fibrobacterota; class Fibrobacteria; order Fibrobacterales; family Fibrobacteraceae; genus Fibrobacter; species Fibrobacter succinogenes. Next base: position 51,484 of record NZ_CACZDK010000036.1, read on the forward strand.
GCTTGTTTTTTCAGATTGTGATGATTTTTTTGAAAAAAATATATTTGATGCCCAAATGGATGCGTTCAAGGATGATACTTGCGACCTTGTTTTTTTTAAGATAAATTACAGGGATTCGGAAACGTTGCAGTTGGCTGATTTTGAGCATAAGGCGAATTCTATTTTTGATTTGGCTAAAAAAGAAAACGATAACGGATATATTTTGTATAGACGGAATGCACCTTGGGCGAAGTTTATTTGCCGGGAACTTGTTGTGGCCAATCATGTATGCTTTGATGAAACTCGTTGGAGTAATGATGCCTGGTTTAGTACGCGGATCGCTTTGCTTGCTTCAAATGTTAAATATGTAAACTCTCGTCTTTATAATTATACATACAGAGAAAATTCCCTGATTAAGGCGTCTTCTTTGGAGGCTTTAATTTGCCGGCTTGATGTTGCGTTAAAATGCGAAGGCGAGTTGATTGGAAAAAGCTTGTCAAAATACAGGGCGAAACATGTGGAGTATTGGTTCTACTTGCTATTGAAAAAGTCCGTATGGATTGGAATTTGCAATTGTTTTCGTGTCTTGAAAGTTATAGGGTTTAAGAGCTTTGTTAGGGGATTTCTTTCGAACCTGAAAAGTGATGTGCTGAAAAGTAAATCCTAAAGGCTTGTTTTCGCACTTTTCTGATGGGCTATGCCTTTGGCATTGTTCAAAAAAGATTAAATTTTATAAAACTAAACTTTAAGAAGGTAAGAAAATGAAAAAGAAACTTATTTTTTTTCTTTTGTTTTGTAGCTCAATCATGAGCTTCTCCTTTGCAGAGACTGTTAATATCGCTACATGGAACATCCGTATCAATATAAAGAATGATTCTATTGCGGGAAATATTTGGGGTAATCGTAGCCGTGCGATTGTGGATATGGTCTTGTTCTATGATTTTGATTTTATGGGAGTCCAAGAAGACTATGAAAAAGAGTTGAATGAATTGAATGAAAAACTTCCTGATTATAAGAGAGTTGGTTTTCCCAATCATGAAAATGGATTTTTGGGCTCTTTCAATACCATTTTCTACAAGAAGGGACGTTTTGCCATTGTTGATAGTGGAATGTTCTATTTGTCTCCTGAAGAAGACAAACCGACTCTCGGATGGAATGCTAAATATATCCGTTCCTGCTCCTGGGCTAGGTTTAAGGAAATAGGGAAAAAGAAATACTATTTAGTTTTCAATACCCACACGGACTATGCTGGTGGTGAATCTGAACGTGAATCCACTAAGTTGTTGATAAAGAAAATCAATCTGCTATCAAAAAAATCAGATATTGTTCTATTGATGGGCGATCTTAATTTTAACCAACGTGGAGAGGGCTATAGAATATTGAATAACTCGGAAGTGATAAAGGATGCATATGATTTGACTTTGCTAAAAATGGCAAATAATGGAACATTTAATAAATTTGATCCAAACCACGTATCGAATGACCGAGTTGACCATATTTTTGTATCTCCTCAAGTTAGTGTGAGGAAATATGGAATATTGACTGAATCCTATTGGTATGAAAATAGCCAACGATTACCATCGGATCATTATCCGGTTTTTATCCAAATTGACAATGATGTCAAAAAAAGCTATAAATCAAAGCGGAAGTAGTTTCTACAGTTTTTAATATATAAGTCATTTTGGCTCTCAAAGACGTTTTGGTTTCTGAGGGCCGTTTTTTTAAGTGTAGAATCTAAAATTTCGTAAGGATGCGGATGCTTGTTTGGAACGTAGCAAACAGAAATGTTGTTTGCTCTTTCTATGAATGCAAGCCAAATGTCATCGGCTTTTAGGCATTGCTGAATGATTGTTGCTGATTGTAGGTAAGGCTTACTGAAATCGAATATTTTTGGGGGGTATAATACACCGCCTACACCAACAGAAAATGCGTTTTTATCACCCGTTTTTAATGTTTTTACTTCCTCGTCCCAAGTGTTATAAGGCATGCTTTCACCGTTTAGCCCGCGCGAAATTTGATGGACGCGTCTTGCGGAAACAGAGTTTGGATTTTTTAGGTATGACTTGTAGAGAGAGGATACGGTGTCCTTTGTGTAAATGACGTCATCATCTACGGTAATAATGGCCGCGTCAGGGTATTCTTGCATTGCATAGAAGTACTTTTTGTGTGGCTTGATGTCTTCACAAATATTACGAATGACAAGTCCCTTCTTTTGTAATTTTAAAACGTTTGTCGGTAATTCATTTAAAGTTACTGTTTTGTCTAAGTACAATACAACCTTATTGGGCTGCATGTCTTGGTTCAGCAAACTTTTTATGACTAGATGCAATGTTTTGAATCGTGCCGGATAACTTGTTAGTGAAATTATGATAGGCACTTTTCGGTCATTGACTTTGTTTAGATTTCTTGCTGGGGCTACCGTGTAATAAATGTTCCAAAATTTTGTGGCAAGCTTTTTCTTGTAATATGAGCCCTTGCATTTTATGAAGTCTTTCATGAAAAACGAGGGTGTCTTGAAAATCATTTTGAAAAGTAGTTTCCGGGCATCTTTTTTCTTGCCTTGTTCTTTGGCTGCTTTCCAACCTGCCTTGAAATCAAAGAAAAGAGTGCGCTTACGAGCTTTTCTAACGGTTGCATTAGGCTTGTAATACTTTTCTACTTCGTTATTCAGTTCTTCACTGGAATAGGCCCAACGGATTTTATTGTTCTCTGTAATGCCGGGACCACGGCGATACACAGACGAAATTACCGGATCAAAGTGGACTTTTCCCTTTGTCGAAAGGAATGCCCATAGGCTTGAATCAAATGCGGGTACGTCCAGTTTCTGATACTCAATAAGATATTTTCGTGGGTATAGGACAGATGCAGTGGGAAATCTCCGCTTTATCAAAAGCTCATCAAAGGATAGCTCGCATTCGGGATCGTTAGAAAATGGCTTGACAACGCCGTTTTTTGTAAATAGGGTATAACCGTTTTCTGCCGAGAGAGAATATTCGGAATGCTTCTCCAAGAATTCCACTTGTCTTTGTAGTTTTTTCGGATCTGTCCAATAGTCATCGCCTTCGCACATGGCGATGTATTTGCCAGTCAACATGGATGTGACGATTCGTGTGAAAGAACCGTCATTTTTTGACCACTGATTTTCAGTTTCGTATAGCGGTTTAATGATTTTAGGGTATTTGAATTCGTACTCTCGAATTATGTCGGCTGTGTGGTCAGAGCTTGCGTCGTCATGCACGCAAATTTCAAAAGGAAAGTCGGTTTGCTGAATTAAGAAACCCTCTAGGCACTGAGCAATGAACTCTTCTTGGTTGAATGTTGTGCAGCGGATGCTTACAAGCGGTGTCTCGTTTGTTGGCCAATGGGCTGTAATCTCTTCTTGCGTGCGATTGATCATATAGTCTATGTACTTTTTGGCGATAAATATATTTATCTGAGTGCAAATGGTCAATGTAGCTTCTATTTACGATGTTGGTTTCAACTTTTTTCTAAATTAGTGGCATAAAAAAAGATTTGTAAAAGGTGAAGCATGGCAAAGACTGTTTATCTAGGAATGATTGGGGATATTATGCATCCCGGTCTTATCAATATTATCAATGAGGGTGTCAAGTACGGTGATGTGATGATTGGGCTTTTTACGGATAAGGCGATTGCGACGCACAAGCGCCTCCCGTACCTGAACTACGAACAGCGCAAGAATGTCATCGAGAATATCAAGGGGGTTTCGAAGGTCGTTCCGCAAGATGAATGGAGTTATGTAGAAAACCTGAAAAAGTATAAGCCCGATTACATTATTCACGGCGATGATTGGCTCTACGGTCCGGATAAGTATATCCGTGACGAGGTATTCAAGGTTATGGAAGCCCAGGGGGGCAAGGTGATTGAAATCCCCTATACGCAGGGAATCACCTCGACAGGCCTCAAGAAGGAAATGGAATCACTAGGTACGACTCCGCAGGCGAGACTGTCTTCATTGCGCCGCCTAATTGCGGCAAAGCCGATTGTTCGTATTTTGGAATCACACAACGGCCTTACGGGCTTGATTGCTGAACATACGAGTGTTGAAATCAACGGCTGCGTCCGTGAATTCGACGGCATGTGGTCTTCTTCGCTGACGGACTCCACCAGCAAGGGCAAGCCGGATATCGAGGCGGTGGACCTCACGACCCGCCTGCACGACCTGAACGACACGCTGGAAGTCACGACCAAGCCGGTCATTTTTGATGGCGATACCGGTGGAAAGGTGGAACACTTCGGCTTTACGGTCCGCACACTCGAACGCCTCGGCATCTCTGCGGTTATTATCGAGGACAAGGTTGGCCTCAAGCAGAACTCCCTGTTTGGGACGGATGCTATCCAGACGCAGGACACTATCGAGGGCTTCTGCACCAAGATCCGTGCGGGCAAGGATGCCCAGATTACGAACGACTTTATGGTGATTTCCCGCTGCGAATCGCTCATTGCGGGCAAGTCCGTGGACGATGCTCTGGAACGCTGCCATGCCTACGTGGCAGCCGGTACCGACGGCATCATGATCCATTCCAAGGACAAGAGCGGCGAGGACATCAAGGAATTCTGCAAGCGCTTCCGCGAGAAGGATGCGCATACGCCGATTGTTGCAGTACCCACGACCTACAACCAGTTTACCGAAGAGGAATTGGCGACTTGGGGCATCAACATTGTCATCTATGCAAACCACATGCTTAGGTCTGCATACCCCGCCATGGTGAAGTGTGCGGAATCCATCCTGACGCACAGCCGTAGCCTCGAGGCGTCGGAGCAGTACTGCATGCCCATCAAGCAGATTTTGAACCTTATTCCCGGAACAATGAAGAAGTAGTCATGATCAGTCCTAAGTTTTTTATCGACACGCTAGCCTCTTACGGCATTGATTTTTTTGCGGGTGTACCCGATTCCCTGCTCAAGAATATCTGCGCCTATATCGCCGACAATAAGGATGCCAAGCACAACATTATTGCTGCGAACGAAGGTGCCGCTGTCGGGCTTGCCGCGGGTTACCACCTTGCTACGGGCAACATCGGTGTCGTGTACATGCAGAACTCGGGTGAAGGCAACATCATCAACCCGCTCGCCTCGCTTACAGACAAGGAAGTCTACAACATTCCCGTGCTGCTCCTCATTGGCTGGCGCGGACGCCCCGGCGTTCACGACGAGCCGCAGCACGTGAAGCAGGGCAAGGTCACGACCGGCATCCTCAACACGATGGGTGTGAACTTCGACGTGCTCAGCAAGGAAGAGGACAAGGCCGCGAAGCAGATTGCGAAGGCAGTCAAGACGATGAAGGAAACGGGCGAGGTCTACGCGCTTGTCATCGAGAAGGACACCTTTGAGGATTACAAGCTCCAGAGCGTCGAGAAGAACGATTTGACGATGAGCCGCGAAGAAGCCATCCAGACGGTGGCCGCAGCGCTTGGCGAAAAGGATGTCATTGTCTCTACGACGGGCATGATCAGCCGCGAACTCTTTGAATACCGCGCCCAGAAGGGCGAAGGCCACGAACGCGACTTTTTGACGGTGGGTTCCATGGGACACGCCTCGCAGATTGCGCTCGGCATCGCGATGGAAAAGAATGACCGCAAGGTTTGGTGCTTCGACGGTGACGGCGCGACCATCATGCACATGGGGTCCATGGCGATTGTCGCGAGCAAGTCCCCTGCAAATTACGTCCACGTGGTATTCAACAACGGCGCTCACGATTCTGTGGGCGGCCAGCCGACGGTTGGCCTCAAGATTGATATTCCCGCTGTGGCACGCGCTGTGGGTTACAAGGACGCCCTGACTGCCGATAGTAAGGAATCGCTCGCTGAAGCGCTGGGCAAGTTGCGCAGTATTGAAGGTCCCGTGCTCCTCGAAGTCAAGGTAAAGAAGGGCAACCGCAAGGATTTGGGCCGCCCGACGACAACACCCGTCGAGAACAAGAACGCTCTCATGGAGTTCCTGAGGAAATAAAAATGCGACTAGCGCTGTTGTCGGATATCCATGCGAATGTGACGGCTCTGAATGCGGTGTTCGAAGAAGTCGGACGTCGCCGTGTCGACAAGTTCGTGTTGCTGGGTGACCTGGTCAATTACGGCATGCGCCCGAACGAAACTGTGGACATGGTCCGTGAAATGGACGGTAAGTTTGTTGCGAAGATCTGGGGAAACCACGAAAAGGCGGTCATGGACAACGATACGACCCGTTT
>NZ_CACZDK010000037.1 GCF_902779965.1 Fibrobacter succinogenes
ACCCACATCTTCACGGTCGGGGCGACCTTGTGACCCTTGATGATTTCGGCGGCGGCCTGCAAGTCGCTGAGGCGGCCGTTGGTGCAGCTACCCACGAAGGCGATGTCGATCGGGCGGCCAATCATCTTGGAACCTTCTTCCCAGCCCATGTATTCATAAGCTTCGGAGATGACCTTCTTTTCGCTGCCTTCGAATTCGCTGATCTTCGGCATGTTGCCGTTCAGCGGAATGGCCTGGGCAGGCGTAATGCCCCAGGTGACCATCGGTTCCAGGTTGTCGCAGTTGATTTCGACTTCGTCGTCAAACTGGGCGTCGGCGTCGGTAGCCACGGACTTCCAGTAAGCGACGGCCTCGTCCCACTTGTCGGCCTTCGGGGCGTACGGACGACCCTTGAGGTATTCGAACGTCTTTTCGTCGGGGTTGCAGTAACCGACGCGGGCGCCGCCTTCGATAGCCATGTTGCAGACCGTCATGCGGCCTTCCATGCCCATTTCTTCGATGACCGGACCGGCAAATTCGTAAGCGTAGCCAACGCCACCGTTCACGCCGAGCTTAGCGATGTAAGCAAGGGCGACATCCTTGGCGGTCACACCCGGCTTGAGTTTGCCGGTGAACTTGATGCGGCGAGTCTTGAGCGGGCTCATGGCGAGCGTCTGGGTAGCGAGAACGTCTGCCACCTGGCTCGTGCCGATACCGAAGGCGATAGCGCCGAATGCGCCGTGCGTAGCCGTATGGGAGTCACCGCAAGCAACGGTCATACCCGGCTGCGTCACGCCTTCTTCGGGGCCCACGATGTGGATAACGCCCTGTTCAGCAGTAGCGGGGCCAAAGAACTTGATGCCGTTATTCTTGGTGTTGTTTTCGATATGGGAGAACATCTCTTCGGAAATGCCGTCCTGGAGCGGGCGGTTGCGTTCCGGGAAAGTGGTCGGGATAATGTGGTCGACCGTGGCAAAAGTGCGTTCCGGGAACAGCACCTTCTGGCCTTCTTCGCGGAGCTGGGCGAAGGCCTGCGGACTCGTCACTTCGTGGCAGAGGTGAAGCCCGATAAAGAGCTGGCACTGGCCGCTCGGGAGCTTAGCTACCGTGTGGCTTTCGAAAATTTTCTGATAGAGTGATTTTCCCATAGATTTGTCTCTTTTAGGTTTAATTTGCGGCACAAATATAGAAAATGTAGGGGCTAGTTACTAGTCTTTAGTCGTTAGTTATTGGTTTTTAGTCACTGTTATTATAGAGACGGCAATTAAATAATTTACATGTCAATTATTTAACCGCCGAAGCAATGCAATAGTTGGTTCTTCCTACTGTCTACTTCCTACTGTCTACTAAAAACAAAAAAGCGCAGCTTGTAGCCGCGCTCTCGTCAAAATCAAGTCTTTAGATTAGAACTGTTCAATCTGGGTGTTGAACTTGTATTTGTCCTTGTAATAGGCGAGCATTTCGTCGCTGTTGGAGAATGCGCGGCGCAGCGGATCGCGGAGGGCCGGTTCTCTCTTGACCTTCTTGTTGATTTCAGGAACTACGTCCTTGAAGAAAAGTTCGTTGCTAGCCATGGCAACATGATTCTGGTTGAAGTCCATGTGATAACGGCGTTCGACCATCTGGAACAAGTCAGACTGGCAGGAATTTTCGGGCGGCATGTGGCTTGCGACAGGCATATAGCACTGCTTGATGTAGTCTTGCTTCATGCTAACGATGAGGCTGTCAATGGCGGGAATGTTGTGTACCGAGTCTTGATGATAAGCAAGTTCGGCCTTTGGGGTTACGACTCCAGAGCATGCTGAGAAGAATGCTGCGGCGAGTGCGAGGGAAGCCCAAATGATTGAATGTTTCATGTCCTAATCCTTTTGTTTGACATTTCTTTTTTTTACTACATCAATCCCGTGAATCCAAAGTTACTTAATTGTGGGTTGATTTGCGATGGTAGTAGTGTAAATTTGCAGTTACAAAAGACCTTTTTTGGGCTTTTTTCGGGTAAAATGTGATATACAACACCGATTTTAGTAAAAAATTTTTATTTCGAGGTTGGCTTGAATTTATAAAACCATTTGATGGGGTCGATGACGTCGTAACGGACGTTGCCGATGCGTTTTTGCCCTTTTTTGCTCACGAGTCCTGTAACGATGTGGGCGTGCGGGCCTGTGGTGTGTCCTGTGGTGCCAACGGTTGCAATCGGGTCGCCGGGCATCACTTCTTGACCGTTGAGATAAAGTAATTTATCGCAGTGCATGAACAAAATAACATCTTCTTTACGAACAAGTGCTATGATGACACCGCCGCGTTCATCGCGGCTGGTCCAGGCCTTGGCGCCGAACGGTGCTAGAATGCGGGCGCCTTGACGGCTTGCAACGTCGATGCCGTTGTGTTTACGTTGTGTGGGTGTTGCTTTTTCATGATAAAATTCCGTGATGTAGGCGATGCTGTCCGAAATCACAGATGTCCAGTATTTCCATGCGGCGCCAATTGTATCTGCAGAGGCTGGGCGCTTGATCTCGTCCGGACGCGAGAAGCGGATTGTTGTCCCTTTGGGTGGAATGTTGAGGTTCCCTTTTTCCCATGAGGTCACGCCAAAACCGTTATCTTCGAGCGTCTTGGCGACGTAATTCTTGATCATCTTCTCGTTGGTGATGATTGCGTCAAAACGTCCGATGGCGTAACGTGCAATGCGTTGCATGGTTTCAACGCCGTCGAATGTGTATTCGAAGGAGGGCGCAACGGAGAGCTGGTTTCGTTCCTGGATGCGGTCGCGGATGTTGGAATCGCTCCTGTCGATGTCTGTGACGAAGAGAAATGGCGCAACAATGACGAAAAGGAGCAGTAACGGGAAGAAATTGCGGATAATTCTCGGGAATCCGTCCAGAGGGTTCTTGGTGAGGATTGAGACTTTGTGGATTTTTTTCGCGATTCGGGCGAATTCTTCCGGCTGTTCCTTAAAACTTAATTTTGAAACGTTTACACTACGGCGAACGGCTTTGCGTGCCTTTGGGTAGCTGCGGCGGATTGGGCGTTCTTTCGAAAGCCACAACAGTTCGATTTTCTGAGCTTCTTTTACGTCTTCGATGAATGCGGCAGCCGTTCTTGCGGACATCCCGGTGACATTCACGATTAAAAGACGAGCCATCGAAATTAGATTTCCGACATTTTCGACTTGTTCAAGCGAAATGATGCCGATGACTTGCGGGGCAATCTTTTCGAGGCGCTTGATGTTGTGGTAAAGCGTTCGGTATTCTGCATCCGTTGTCGGGATAGCTTTGGGGCCCGCAAACGTGACGCTTTCACCGGCGGTATAAATCTGGTCTATATCGTCGGTGGTGAGGTTTCTTTGCGAAAGGTCGATTGCCTGGAAGGGGGCGTTGCCTGTTAATGGGCGTTTCCCCGAAAAGTCAATTACAACAAAACGCGCACCGGCGTTAAGTGCCAGTGCGAATTTGTGCAAGGCTTCTGTGGGTAAAACGTCTTCGTCAGAGATGGCGAAAAGCGTGAACCCGCCTTGGTTGTAAAGGTTTTCTAGGACCTTTCTCTGCATGCCTTACTTGGCGGCACCGCGCGGGTAGGAGTAGCCAGAAGGAGGAGCGGCGACGAACTTGTCAACCTGGAGGTAAAGTTCTTCAGCGGATGCGGCCGGGTTGAAGAAAATTTCCTGATTGCGGTTCTGGCTGCGGCCCTTGATGGGTTCGTTGCGGCGGCCACGGCTAACAATGCCGAGCGGGAGCACTTCCAAGAGCGGCAAAAGGCCGAAGTAGCGGAAAAGGCTGAAGTTCTTCTGCCATGTGGTGCGTTCTGCCAAAATTGCAAAGGTCCCTTCAATGATGGACTTGCTCTGGAGAAGGTCTTCAGAAGTCATCGTCACGAGTTCGTGATTGGTGGGGAAGTTGTTCTGGAAGTTTACCATGTCGCCTTTGAGATAGTTGGCGTCACAAAGGAATACGAATTTCATTGTTTTTCCTGGTTAGATTTGGTTTATTTTTAAATAATAGTTTTTTTTGTCGAATTTTGCCATAATTTGAGGGGTGTTTGCTGGCTATGAATTCCCCAAAATCGGCTCTTTTACAAAAATTTTACATTCAACAGTGGCACTTTTGGGTGTTTAAAGTGTTTATACCTTTATTTCCAAGCTTCAATTGCGTTTATTGGGCGAAAAGAGAGAGCCTTAGCTTTGTGTTAAGTGCATTTCGTAAGTCGTTGATTTTTCGTAAGTTATGCAAATTGGGAAAATTTGCTGGACAAATGTGTCGTTTTTTGTTATGAAAAAACATTAATGGCGATTGAGAAAATATTTATGAAATGCGTTATATTTATAGACGTTTTTAAGGACGTTTTGAAAAATTTCATTGGGAAATTTTGATTGCGTGTATGGTATCGGAGATTGAAAATGAATAAGTTGAAGATGTCTATGGCGACCTTGCTTGCTTCGGCGAGCGTGATAGCAACATCATCGTTTGCACAAAATCCAGCACCTGCGGCACCTGCTCCACAGCCGGCTCCAGCCCCAGCTGCGCCTGTGAATGAGCCTGCTCCCGAACCCGCACCGGCGGTTGCAAATGAAGCTCCTCAGATTGGTGGAATTCCTGGCGAATCTATTTTGGAAGGTGGTGTTTTTTCGAAGATTAAACTCGACAATTTTGTAACGGACGATATGGATCAGCCTTCGCAGATTCGTTGGAAGGCGAGTGGCAATAAGAACCTCAGGGTGACGATTACTCCGGACCATACGGTTGAAATTGTAACGCCAAATCCTCTTTGGAACGGCTCTGAAGATATCACTTTTACAGCAACAGACTCTAGGGGCGCTTCGGCTTCTGAAACGGTGAACTTTACGGTTGAATCTGTGAATAATCCGCCGGTGGTGTCGCAAATCCCGAGCCAGGTTATTGAAGAAGGCAAGCTGTTTGCAAAGGTTCGCTTGGACGATTTTGTAAATGACCCGGACCACAAAAAAGACCAGATTACGTGGGATACCGAAATTGTTCCGGCTGGCGGTCCTCAGGCTGATGGTGATTTGTCTGTAACGATTGACGGAAACCGCGTGGCAACGATTGTGGTTCCCGATAAGCACTGGTATGGCGCCGCTCGAATCAAGTTCATCGCCAATGACCCGGATTACGGTAGCGATAACAAGACGGCTGCCTTTACGGTCTCGCCGATTAACGATCCTCCGGTATTTACAAAGAAGATCCCTGACCAGATTATCGACGAAAAGAATCAGTTCGACATGATTTCGCTTGTAGATTATGTCAATGACCCCGATGATGACGTCATGAAACTCAAGTGGGCCGTGTCGGGCAACAAGGATTTGAAGATTGAACTCGACAAGTACGGTTCTGCGATTGTGACCATTCCGAACGAGTATTGGAACGGTCAGGAACGCGTAACGTTTATCGTGACCGACGCAGCGGGCGCTTCTGCAAAGCAGGATGTTTTGTTCAAGGTCAATTCTCAGAATGATGCTCCTGAATTTATCCAAAATATCCCGGACCAGACGATTGATGAAAAGCAAGAATTTGCTCCGATTCAGTTGGGCCAGTATGTCAAGGATCCGGACCACCGCATCGAAATGCTCAAGTGGGCTGTTTCTGGTGCAAAGGACCTGAAGGTTTCTGTTTCTGGCGGTGTTGCGACAATTCGCATTCCGAACAAAATGTGGAATGGCTCAGAATCCATCAAGTTCAAGGCTACGGACCCGGAAGGCGCTTCTGCTGAAAGCGAAGCCATGTTTACGGTCAATTCTGTCAATGACTTGCCGAAGTTCATTCGTCCGATTCCGAACCAGAACATCAACGAAAAGCAACAGTTCACCAAGATCAAGCTTGATGACTTTGTCAAGGATGAAGACCACAAGAATTCTGAACTTTCTTGGGATGTCGAAGTCAAGCACCAGGGCCAAATGCCGGAAACGGGAACGCTCAATGTCTCTATCGACGAACAGCATGTGGCAACGGTTGAAATCCCGGACCCGAGCTGGTTTGGCAATACGATTGCAACGTTCACTGTGATGGACCCGGAAGGCGGTTCTGCTAAGCAGGATGTCGCTTTGAACGTTCGCTCTGTGAACGACCCACCGATTTTCAAGAAAATTGCTGACCAGACGATTGACGAAAAGAATGAATTTTCTTCGTTTATCTTGGACGATTACTTGAGCGATGCCGACCACGACTTCTCCAAGCTCAAAGTTGAAGTGACTGGCAATCGCGATCTCAAGGTCAATATCGACAACAGGTCCCACGAAGTTTCCGTGAAGATTCCGCACGAACAGTGGAATGGTTCTGAAACTTTGACCTTTACGGCAACAGACCCGGAAGGCGCTCGTGCAACGACGAATGCGAAGTTCACGGTAAAGGCTATTAACGATCCTCCGGTCATGAGGGATATCCGCGAACAGACCATCAAGGAAAAAGGCGAATTCCAGCCGGTTGAACTGGATAACTATGTTGAAGATCCGGATCATGCCAAGAATCGCCTCAAGTGGACGATTACAGGCAACAAGGAACTCAAGGTTGCTGTAGATGGTGGCCATAATGCCCGTATCACTCCGCCGTCTGCACAGTGGCATGGTGCCGAAGCTATTACGTTCAAGGTTTGTGACCCGGACAATGCTTGCGACGAACGCACGGTCAACTTTACGGTTGAATCTGTGAACGATTTGCCGGTGTTTGTAAGACAAGTTATGCCGCAGTCCATTCGCGAAAAGGGCCAGTTCCAGCCGATCAAGCTTGGCGACATGGTAAAGGATATGGATAACAAGCTCTCTGAACTTACGTTTGCCGTTTCTTCGAAGCCGGCCGCGGGTTCCAAGAAAAGAGAATCTGAGCTGAAGGTCAATATCGATGCGAACAAGGTGGCAACGATTGTCATCCCGAACAAGTACTGGAATGGCGCCGAAGAAATCACGTTCACCGTAACGGACCCGGAAGGCGCTAAGGCTACTTCGTCGGCTCTCTTTACAGTAGAATCTGTGAACGACCTTCCGGAAATCAAGCAGGTTGCAGACCAGACTATTCAAGAAAAGGGTGAATTCAAGCCGTTCAATGTTTCTGAACTCATTTCGGACCCGGATGACCGCTTTGAAGATTTGAAGGTGGACTTCACTGGCAATAAGGACCTCAAGGTTGAAATGTCCAAGACGGGCATGGTGACGGTGAAGACGCCGAACAAGATGTGGAACGGTGCTGAAAAGATTACGTTCACGGTGACAGATGCTGCTGGCGCCAAGGCTCGTACGACGGCAACATTCACGGTTGTTTCTGTGAACGATCCGCCAATCATGAAGGAAATTGCAAGCCAGACTGTTAAGGAAAAAGAATCGTTCAAGCCGATTGAACTTGACAATTTTGTTGAAGACCTTGACCATGCCAAGAATCGCCTTAAGTGGAAGTTCGAAGGCAACAAGGATCTCCGCATTTCTATGGACCCGACGCACAAGGTGACGGTTACTCCGCCGAACGTGAGCTGGAATGGTTCCGAAAAGATTCGCTTTACCGTAACGGACCCGGATGGCGCCTCGGATAGCAAGGAAGTGACATTTACCGTTCTTTCTGTGAACGATGCTCCTGAATTTGTACGCGATTTGCGCGACCAGTCCATTGACGAAAAGAAACAGTTCCAGCCGATTAAGCTTGCGGACTTTGTCAAGGACCCGGACCACAAGATTAGCGAACTCAAGTGGACATTCAAGGTTAGCCCGATTAGCCAGGGCTCTAAGAAAAAGGGCAAAGACGATGGTGAAGAAACTTCGGGCCTTCGCGTAACTGTCGATGCCGCTGGCGTTGCTACGGTGAACATCCCGAACAAGTACTGGCACGGTGCTGCAAACATCACGTTTACGGCTACGGACCCGGAAGGTGCTTCTGCAAGCAAGACTGCTCGCTTTGAAGTGCGCTCCGTGAACGATGCTCCGGTGATTGCTGCAACAGCACCGACTGGCGAAACGATTCTCGAAGGTGGCCGTTTCAAGACGATTGATCTTTCGACTCTCGCTGATGACCCGGACCACCCGGCCTCTTCGCTCAAGTGGGAAGTTTCTGGCAATAGAGACCTCAAGGTGGACATCCGCAAGGATAACACTGTGATTATTTCTGTTCCGGATAAGCAGTGGAGCGGCAAGGAAAACATGACGTTCTCCGTGACGGACCCAGAAGGCGCTTATGCCCGCCACAAGATGCTCTTTGAAGTCACTCGCGTGAACGATCCTCCTGCATTTGTAAAGCGCATTCCTGACCAGAAGATCAAGGAAAAGGAAACGTTCAAGCAGATTAAGCTCGATGAATTTGTGAAGGACCCGGATAACAAGCCGAATGAACTTCGCTGGAAGATTACGGGTGCAAAGCAACTCAAGGCCGAAATTTCTCCGAGCCGCGTTCTTACCGTTACTGCTCCCAATAAGGATTTCTGGTGTGCTCCTGAAATGATGATTCTCGAAGTGAGCGACCCGGATGGTGCAAAGACTTCGCAGTCCATCACGTTCGAAATTACTTCTGTGAACGATCCTCCGGTTTTGAGAGATATTCCGCCGCAGAGAATCCGCGAAAAGGGCCAGTTCAAGGATATTGACTTGAGCAAGCTTGTCCGCGACCCGGATAATGCCTTGGATCAGCTTTCTTGGTCTGTCAAGGTCAACAAACCAGAATCTGAAGCCAAGAAGAGCAAGAAGGGCAAAAAAGGCAAGAAGGATGATGACGATGAAGACGAACCTGTTGTAAAGGATCCGTTTAGCGTTGTTATTTACAAGGGTGGTCTCGCTCATATTGAAATTGCCGATAAGTACTGGCATGGCGAACGCAATGTTATGTTCACCGTGAAGGACCCGGATGGTGCAACGGATTCCAAGACTGTTAATTTTGTTGTGGAATCTGTGAACGATGCTCCGGCAATTAGACCGATTCTTGCTCAGACAATCAAGGAAAAGGAACAGTTTGAACCGATCGACTTGACGAAGTTCGTGTCGGATTCGGATCATCCGTTGAGCTCCCTCAAGTTCGAAATTGCTCCGACTCGCGCGCTCAAGGCTTCGATTAATGCTAAAAAGCAGCTTGTTGTTTCGACTCCGGACAAGTACTGGAGTGGCTCTGAAAAGATTCGCCTTGATGTGACGGACCCGGAAGGTGCAAGAGCTTCTCAGCAGATTGAATTCAGTGTGACTCCGGTGAACGACCCGCCGGTGATTGTGAAGGATATTCCTGGCCAAAAGATCAAGGAAAAGGAAAGATTCACGATGGTGGACTTGACCCAGATCGTTAAGGATCCGGACAACAAGCCTAATGAACTCAAGTGGTCTGTAGCTGGAAATAACGAACTCACTGTGGATATCAAGAATGGACGTGCAACAGTGACTACGCCGAATCCGAACTGGTTCGGTAAGGAAACGCTCACGTTTACGGTCATGGACCCGGCTGGTGATAAGCAGTCTACCAAGGCTACATTCGAAGTGGTTCCGGTGAACGACCCGCCGAAGTTTAAACCAGTTCCGCCGCAAGTCATTGAAGAAAAGAAGACGTTCCCGGCTATCGACTTGGCTAAGTTTGTGACGGACCCGGATAACTCCCTTGCTGAACTCAAGTGGTCCATTGATGGTGAAAATCCGTTTGCTTCTTCTGCTTCGACAAAGTCCCACAAGAAGGACAAGAAAAAAGACAAGAAGAAAAAGAAGCATGTTGAAGAAGAACCTGCTCCGAAGTTCGGAAAGCATGAACTCAAGTACAATATTAGTGACAGGGGTATTCTCACGGTTGAAATCCCGGACAAGTATTGGAATGGCACAGAAACGATAACTGTCAACGTGTATGACCCGAGCAAGGAAAAGGCTTCTACAGAAATTCGCTTTACGGTGAAGTCTGTGAACGACGTTCCGGTTGTGAAGGAAATTCCGGGACAGACGACTCTTGAAGGCAAGGCTTTCAAGTCTATCAATCTTGATGACTATGTAACAGATCCGGACCACAAGAAGAGCGAAATCAGATGGACCGTTTCTGGCGCTAAGAACCTCGATGTGAGAATCAACGGTTCTCATGTGGCTGAAATCAAGCCGAGAAGAGATAACTGGTTTGGTGACGAAACGATTATCTTTACGGCTACTGACCCGGCTGGCGGTACGGACAAGTCTGTTGTCAAGTTCTTTGTGAAGCATGTGAATGCACCTCCGGTCATGCGCGACATTCCTGACTTTACCATCAGGGAAAACCAGAATGAAGGCGTGATTGCTACGATTAAGCTCGACCAGTATGCCCGCGATAAGGATCACAACTTCGATGACCTCAAGTGGAAATTTACGGGTCAAAAGCAGTTGCAGGTGACTTACGACAAGGCTAAGAAGACTGTGATCGTGGCCCAGCCGTACTCTCATTGGAAGGGTAAGCCGGAACGCATTACGTTTACGGTGACGGACCCGGATGGTGGTACGGCTCACAAGACCGCAACGTTTACGGTGATTGCCGTGAATAATCCGCCTGAAGCGAAGCCGCTCTCTTACCAGACTCGCGAAGGCGAAGTGCTTAAGGTTCCGGCATTGTCAGGCCTTATGTCTGCTGCTAAGGACCCGGATGGCGACAAGCTTGAAGCTGTGAAGGTTGTGATGAAACCGCGCAACGGTCGAATCGTCTTGAACGAAAAGAATGGTTCCTTCGAATACACCCCGAATAAGGGCTTCTCTGGAATCGATGAATTTACGTACAAGGTGTTTGACCCGTCTGGCCTTGGCTCCAAGGTGACGAATGTTGAAATCAACGTTTCGTTCAAGCCGAAGGATGTTCGTGGCAACGCTAAGAAAAAGTAAGATTCTTTAGAAATGAAGAAAAATGCCCCGCGGATTAGAAATGCCGCGGGGTGTTTTTGTATTTAGTAGGAAGTTTGAAGTAGGCGGTAGGAAGGTGTGTGCTGCTTTCTGCAGCGAAAATGCGACCTCAGTCATCCTCGCGAATGCGAGGATCCATACAGTTTTAATTGCTGATAATTCTTACATTCCTAATCATTGCTTGCTAGAATGCGGCTGGATCCTTTGGGCTTTTACCCCTCAGGATGACATTCCAATGACCTAATTTCTACAGACAACTTGATACGCTTCCATGAGCGTTTCGAATTTAACGGCGCAGTTGGCGGGGGAGGTGGAGGGGAGTTTTATGGCCTTGATTCCAGCTGCTTTTTCGCAATACTTTTCATAGAGTTTGTGGGCGGTGGCGCCTGTGCAAAAGATGCGCTTGATTTTTGTTTTCGCGATAAGCGATGCAATGTCGTTTGGTACGACGTCTTCGATGCTTGTGTCGCTTGCGCCAATGATGGTGCAACTGTCGAGAACGTCCCAAAGCGCAATGTGGTGCTTCAAGAGCATGGCGCGTTTTTCGTCGATGGTCGCGGGGAGCGGTTCGTTCAAGACGCTTGCGAGAACTTTCCAGAAGCGGTTTTGCGGATGCCCGTAGTAAAATCCCTGTTCGCGCGATTTGGGCGAGGGAATGGAACCGAGCAAAAGAACCTCCGAATTGGCGTCGAAAAGTGCGGGAAACTCATGCGTTACCCGAGTCCTCGTATTCTTAACGTTTCTGGATTGCGACTTCTTGATTGCCATGTTACAAGAAAATTAGAAAGATTTACCCCAAAGTGAGCCGAAAGCGAACGACCCCATACCCCATAGCCCAAGGCCTACTGTCTACTGCCTACTAATTGGTACATTGAACTTAGTCCTCAAAGTTATTATATTTGCCGCGTAAAATCAACATTTTTATAGATCATTCGACTTCACTGCGTTCCGCTCAGGATGACACTCGTCTCATACCTCAGAGGGCGCCGTAGGCGACCGACCTCATACCTCAAAGCTCGTTATGAATCCAGAAATTGAAAAACGCCGCACTTTCGCCATCGTCAGCCACCCTGACGCCGGTAAAACCACCATCACCGAAAAGTTCCTGTGGTACGGGAATGTGATTCGCGAGGCTGGTCATGTGCGCGCGAAGGCCAACAAGAGCTACACCGTCAGTGACTGGATGAAAATTGAACAGCAGCGTGGTATTTCGGTTTCCAGCTCCGTTTTGAACTTCCCGTTCGAAGGTTGCATGTTCAACCTCGTTGATACCCCGGGGCATCAGGATTTCTGCGAAGACACGTACCGTGCGCTTACTGCCGTGGATGCCGCTTTGGTGCTTATCGATAGCGTGAACGGTGTTGAAAAGCAGACGATTCGCTTGATGAATGTTTGCCGCATGCGCCATACGCCGATTATCACGTTCATCAACAAGATGGACTTGGATGGTCGCCATGTGCTCGACTTGCTCGACCAGATTGAAAGCGTTTTGCAGATTAAGACAGCTCCCTTTACGCTCCCCATTGGTGTGGGTAAGCTTTTCAAGGGAGTCTATTCCATTGCCGAAAATACGTTCCACACGTTCAACCCGGACGATGGCAAGCAAGAAATTATCCAGATGGATGGCCCGGACGATCCGCGTCTTGTTGAACTCTGCGGTGAAAACTGGGTCGCGCAATTCCGCGAAGAATATGAAATGGTCACGGGCGGTATGGATCCGTTCGACCATGAAAAGTTCCTGAAGGGTGAAATGTGCCCGGTGTTCTTCGGTTCTGCCGTGAACAACTTCGGTGTGCGCCAGCTTTTGAACGCTTTTGCAAAACTCGCTCCGCCGCCGATGATCCGCGACACCGACAAGCGCCCGGTCAAGCCGGACGAGGATGCTTTCAGCGCATTCGTCTTCAAGATTCAGGCCAACATGGACCCGAAACACCGCGACCGCACGGCATTCCTCCGCATTTGCTCGGGCAGCTTTACCCGTGGCGAAAAGGTTTTCCATGTGCGTACCGGTCGCGACATCCGCTTGGCCGCTCCGACCGCATTCCTCGCGAAGGACAAGGAAGTGATTGACCACGCCTGGGCGGGTGACATCGTGGGTATCAACGACCCGGGACTTTTCCGCATTGGCGATACGCTCACGGACGGCGAAAAGATGAACTTCACGGGCATCCCGGACTTTGCGCCGGAACACTTTGCCCGCGTGACGCTCTTGAACCCGCTCAAGTCGAAGCAGATGGCGAAGGGCCTTGCTGAACTTTCGGAAGAAGGTGCAACGCAGCTCTATGAACCGCTCAAGTCAGCCGTGCCTGTCGTGGGCGTGGTGGGCGAACTCCAGTTTGACGTGCTCAAGTTCCGCTTGCAGAGCGAATACGGCGCCGATGTGCAGCTCGACCGCGTGCCTGCCCATTGCATCCGCTGGGTGAAAGGCCCCGAAGCCGATGTAGGCAAGTTCGCCGAAGAATACGCCGGCGATTGCATGATGGACAAGGAACGCAATCTCGTGTGCCTGTTCCCGAACGAATACCGCCTGAATCTTGCGCTCAAAAACTACGAACGCTTGAGCTTCGCCGAAACCTCGCAGGGGTAAGGCTTAGATACACGCGCTTCGGCTTGTATCAAACAAACTTACATAACGGTGCAGGAAGGATACCAAATTTGGATTGCTGAGAGCATATTGCGCTTACGCAATTTGTGGTGATAACCTCAAAAAAATTCTATTTTTGGTCCATTAAATACGCATGTCTTTTGACAAGGATTCTTCATGCATCGTTTTTATTGGTTCTTTTTTGCACTGCTACTGATTCTTGGTAGATTCAGTCTCCTTTGTTCCTTGTACTATATAAAGACGCCTTTTGGTGGTCCATTAGTTGATTCGGTCAATAAATTCATTTGGCACACGCTCTACGTAGAAGCAGGCGTTTGCATGTCCATCGCGTTCGTTTTTTATGCGATTTCGAAATTTGTTCGCGGTAAGGGAATAAAGATTTTAAAAATTGTATCGATTGTCGTAGCGGCAGTCTATCTGTTACTCAGCGGTGTTGATGATGAAATTATGCGTTGGATGGGGCAAAAGCTTTCGCTTTCTTACCTAGCCACTTATATTTTTGCTTTTACAGACACTGAACTTGCTGCAAATATTTTTTGTGGAGATGCATCCCATTTTCTATTGACTGCTGGAATTGTTGTCGCTTTTTCCGCTGCCATTATTGTTTTATCGTACAAAATGGATTTGGCTCTATGTTGGAAAAGTCCTTTTAAAAAGAATTACATTCTTTTGTTTATCATGTTTATCCTTGCGGTTGCTGGCTGCACGTCCTTTTGGTGGTTCAATCCGCTTTCGAGGCGGCAAGTACGCATTAAACCGGTTGCTTATAGTTTTATCGATAACATTCTTGAAATAATCAGTGCAAGAAATCCACCTGCGGATTACCGTGAAGGCATTGTTGCTCTTCGAGGAAATCCTAATCAAGAATATCCGTTCTGGAAAGAGGCTAAAAACGAGCAGGCGTCACTTGATGCGTTCAAGTCAAAAAGCTTAGAAGACAAACCTGATATTATATTACTGACCATCGAAAGTTTGCGTGGCTGGACTAACGATATGCGTGTTGAGGAAAATTGCAAGCGTACGCCCAATCTTTGCAAATTGACAAAACAGAGCTTGTATTTTCCTTATGCCTACAGCGTCGGTTATCCGTCCATTGAAGGACTACTGGGAATCATGGAAGGCGTTCTGAGCTTGCCCCATCACGTTCTTTTGAATAGTTATCCCAATACTCGAATGCGGTCGATTTCTGAAATTCTTAGAGATGCTGGCTACCATACCGAAGTTCTCGTTGGTTCGGACCCTTATTTTGACAATGGTATGGTATGGTTCCAAAAATGGTTTGATTATGTGGAATATAAACCTGAAAATCATAGCGATGTTGCAATAGCCCATCGTTTCATTGAACATTACAATTCGCGTCCCAAGGATAAACCGCTCTTTTACCATTGGATGAGTTGCAGCATGCATGTCCCTTTCGATTTACCAAAAGATATGGGGGAAAAACCTAATGATATAGACTCTGCTTACATGCGTGCCGTCGTTTATATGGACAGTTCCCTTGGAATCCTTATGAATGAAATTGAGCGGAGCGATAGGGCGAAAAATACTTTGCTAATTCTTACCGGAGACCATTCGATTGGTAATAGCAAGCAAATGTCTACTGTTGAAAATGTGGGGCAGGCCGCTGACGCTTTCACGTGGGTTTCGCTCCTGTTTTGGGGGCTTGGCGTTGAACCGCGTATAGATTCACGTCCCGTTTCGCAGGCTGATATTCCTCCGTCGATTATTGGGGCTTTGGGTCTTGATGTTTCCAATCATTTTGTGGGAACTAACTTGCTCCAATGCCGTGATTCGTCTTGCACTATGGATTTGCCGCCTGTCTATTCTCTCCGTGGGGGCAGTATAGGACTTCGAACAGATTCACTCACTTTTTTGCTTCCGAATGTTGAAGGGGCTGATCCGGCTATTGTCTTGAAAAAAGAGCATGAGCCGACTTGGAATACGTCTGAACCTGTAGAAGGCTATATAAACGAGGAACCATTCGAGATTGATCGAGAAAATCTCCTCAAGACAACGGCAACCATGCGGGCGGTATCCAATGCATGGAAATATGTTGTTTATAAGAATAAACTTATGCCACAGAGATAAGGTGTTGTAAAAACTATGATTAAAAAAATTTTAAGTACCCATTATTATTGGATTGCCATTTCTGCCATTTTAATAATCGGAAGAATATCTCTCCTTTGTTCTTTGTACTTTTTTAAGAATCCATTTGGCGGTCCAGTCGTAGAAAACGTAAATAAGTTCTTATGGCATTCTATTTACGTAGAATCTGGGGTCGTCATGGCTTTGATGACTTGCTTTATTCTGGCGTCTTTTTGGATTCGCGGTAAAGGGTTGACCGTCTTAAAAGCGTTTATTGTAATTCTTGGTTCTCTATATGTTATTACATCTGGTATTGATGACGAAGTCCAACGTTGGATGTTTCAAAAATTTACGCCTTCTTTTATTAGTGTTTATTTAACGGCATTTGCTGACACGTCTATTGTTTTAGATGTTTTTTCGGGAGATGCGTTTCATTTTATTCTGACCATTGTTCTTTGCACATTGTTCAGTGCTTTGCTTGCTATAGTTACGGTCAAGGCGGATTTCCGTCAAATTATGCAAAGACCTCTTAAGAAAAATCAGTTAATGGTTTTCGCCATTTCATTTCTTTTGGCTGTTGTCGGCTGTACATCTTTTTGGTGGTTTAATCCGTTGCCGCGAAGACAGGTTCGCATTAAGCCTGTCTTTTATTCATTTGTAAGTGAATTTATCAGCACTCTTGATGCTCGGCATGCTCCTGAAAATTATCGCGAAGGCGTTATTGCTCTTGGCGGGAATCCCGATGCTGAATACCCATTTTGGAAAAATGCAGAAAACGAAACTCAGTCTCTTGAAAACTTTAAATTAAAATCTCTTGACGAAAAACCGGATATTATTTTGTTCACTATCGAAAGTTTGCGCGGTTGGACAAGCGATATGCGCATCGGTTCCAGTTGCAAGACTTTTCCTCATTTGTGCAAGCTTGCTCTCGAAGGTCTTTATTTCCCTAACACGCATAGCGTGGGAGCCCCTTCCATCGAAGGTTTGCTCGGAATCATGGAAGGCATCCTAAGTCATCCTTATGTCGTGTTTTTAAACAATTATCCTACGACACGGATGAGGTCGTTACCTGAAATTTTGCGTGATGCTGGCTACCACACGGAAGTTTTGATGGGGACTGATCCCAGATTTGCTAACGAAGAAGTTTGGTTTAAGCAGTGGTTTGATTATGTAGAATTTATTGACAATAGTAATGATGTCACGCTTGCAAATCGTTTCATTGAACATTACAAGGAACGACCTGAAGGTAAGCCGTTGTTCTATCATTGGATGAGCCGCAGTATGCACGTTCCCTTCAAACTGCCTAAAGATATGGGGCCCACTCCGGATGACCCTGCTGTAGCTTACATGCGAGCCGCTGTTTACATGGATAGCGCTCTTGGTATTATTATGAATGCTGTTGAAAACGGTCCAAGGGCGAATAATACTTTGTTTGTCTTGACGGGCGATCACTCTTTCCCGACAGGTAAACAAGCCCACCTCGCAGAAAAGCTTGGAAAAATCAATGATGGTCACTCTTGGATTTCACTCCTATTTAAGGGTCCAAACATAAAGCCCCAGCTGGCAACTCAGCAAGTATCGCAAGCGGACATAGCTTCTTCTATTCTCGGCTATCTCAATTTAGATGTGTCGAATCATTTTATGGGAATAGATTTGCTAAGTGAACGTGACAGTCTTTCGACAAAGAAATTGCCTTCCGTGTTTTCCTTTGAGTATGGCGATATGGGAATGTGGGTAGATTCCATGACCTATTATCTTTCTCCTATACAAGGGAACAATCAAGCCGTTGCTTTAAAGACGTACTTGGAACCCGCTTGGGATACAACGCAGTTGGTCGATGGATTTGTTCAGGCGGCTCCTACCGAAATTTCGGCAGAAGAATTGGAGGCAAAGACAAAAACGATGCGTGCCGTTGCCAATGCTTGGAAGTATCTGATATATAAAAACAAGCTCAGACCGCCTAAGTAAAGAACGTTCAAGCGTATTAGCCTTTCAGAGCGCAAAATCGTTCGGCTCGGTCATGTCAAAGTGCAAACGCTCTTTGACGCCTATGGCATTCGTGGCTGCGATTCGAAAATGCAAAAATAAGTTTTTGCGCTTTCTCGCCTTGCTCACTTTTGCCGCGACTCTTGCCATTTGCTATCTTTACCCCGTTCAAATTTAAGACGTGATTTATTCACGAGGTAAAACAATATGGCAATGCAAGATATGAATGACCAGGTGCAGGCTCGCTTGGCTAAGCTCGACAAGTTCAAGGAAATGGGTGTAGAGGCTTATCCTCACAAGTTTAACAGGACCCACGATTCCAAGGTTTTGAAGGAAAACAAGGAAGCCTTGATGGTGACGAAGGAACCGGTGGCATTTGCTGGCCGCGTGGTTCGTTTCAATCGCAAGGGCAAGATGTGCTTTATGCACTTGAAGGATCGTTATGGTCGCTTGCAGGTTGTCGTTGCCCGTGACGAGGTGGGCGAAGAAAACTACGAAATCGTGAAGATGACCGACCTCGGTGACTTCATTGGCGTGAACGGTACGATGTTCGAAACGCAGAGTGGTGAATACTCTGTGCGTGCCGAAAAGGTCACGATGCTTTCGAAGGCTGTGCGCCCGCTCCCGGTCGCTAAGGAAAAGATTGACGAAAACGGCAACAAGGTCGTGTTCAACGAATTTGCCGACGTCGATACTCGTTACCGCCAGCGTTACATCGACATGGCCCTGAACGACGACGTGAAGGAAGTCTTCATCAAGCGTTCCAAGATCATGCAGGCTATCCGCGAATACCTCATCGAAAAGGGATTCATCGAAGTCGAAACCCCGACGCTCCAGCCGATTTACGGTGGTGCAAACGCCCGTCCGTTCACCACGCACCACAACGCTTGCGACATGACACTTTACTTGCGCGTTGCTCCGGAACTTTACCTCAAACGCTGCATCGTGGGCGGCATGGAAAAGGTTTTCGAATTCTCCAAGAACTTCCGCAACGAAGGCATGGACCGCACCCATAGCCCGGAATTCACCGGCCTCGAATTCTACGAAGCTTATGCCGACTACAACGACATGATGGTTCACTTCGAAAACATTTATGAACGCGCTTGCATTGCTGCAAATGGCACCACCAAGATTGAATATCAGGGCAAGGAAATCGACTTTAAGGCTCCGTGGCCGCGCTACAGCATGATCGAAGCTATCGAAAAGTTCGGCGGCCTCAAGGTGAACGAAATGAGCGATGACGAAATCAAGGCCAAGATGGAAGAGCTGGGCGGTCACCTCGATGGCGAATTCTCTCGCGGTCGTGGCATTCTCGAACTCTTCGAATTGACTGTTGAAGACAAGCTTATCCAGCCGACATTCATCAAGGACATGCCCACCGAAAGCACTCCGCTCTGCAAGAAGCACCGCACTATCGAAGGCCTTATCGAACAGTTCGAACCGTATGCAAACGGCTGGGAACTCGGTAACGCTTACACCGAACTTAACGACCCGATCCGTCAGCGCGAACTTTTGGAAGACCAGGTCCGCCGTGGCCGCGGTGGTGAAGGTGAAACGCATCCGATGGATGAAAACTTCATGCATGCCATCGAATCTGGCTTGCCGCCGACGGGCGGCGTGGGCTTCGGCATCGACCGCATGGTCATGCTCCTCACGAACCAGCAGACCATTCGCGACGTGCAACTGTTCCCGCTCATGAAACCGGAAACGTAAGGCGGAGCCTTACGGCTAGTAAACAGTGGTTAGTGGTTAGTAAACAGGAATGCATAAAGGAATGCAATGGCTCAAAGCTATAAAGATTTGGTAGTCTGGCAAAAAGCGATTGATCTGACCGTTGCGGTTTATCAATTGACGAAACAGTTTCCTAAAGAGGAATTGTTTGGACTAGTATCCCAAATGCGGCGAGCTTCTGTTTCTATAGCCAGTAATATTGCAGAAGGTGAAGGACGCAAGTCTAAAAAAGAGTTTGCTCATTTTTTAGGCATTTCCCTTGGATCAAAGGCTGAGTTAGAAACTCAATTGCTTTTGTGTGAGCGTGTTGGTTTAGCTAGTTCATCTGCAGTTTCTGAAATAAGAGATTCGTTGGATGAAATCGGAAAGATGCTTGCCATCTTAAAAATGCGACAAGACTCTCGTATTGTGATAAAACATCCCAACCACTAACCACCAACCACTAACCACTAAAATCTCGTCTTTCGTCTAAAATGCAAAAACTCGAACTTCTCATCGCTTGGCGTTACTTGGGGGCTCAACGTAAGAGTCTCTTTGTTTCGCTTATTGGTATTTTCAGTATGCTCGGTGTTTCCATTGGCGTGTTTGCGTTGGTGGTGGCGCTTGCGGCGGTCAACGGTTTCGAAGAAGAGGTCACGGCCCAGATGATTGGGAAGGACGCTCACTTTGAACTGATGGCGTACAATGGCAATCCGATTGGTCCGTACGATAGCCTCACGCAGGAAGTGCAAAAGCGCGTGCCTGATGTAGTCGCTTCGTCGCCGTTTATCATTTACAAGGTGGGCATCAGCTCCAAGAAGGTGAACGATGGCATTGTCATTTATGGCATTGATGATAAAACTGCCAAAGGCGTGACGGACATCCACAAGTATATCAAGTGGGGAAAGTACTCCGTTGATAGCCTCGAAGACATGGGCGGTAAGCTCCGTCCGGGAATTATTCTCGGTACTGGCCTTGCGGCGCGTTTGCGCGTTGTCGTTGGTGACAAGCTTGTATTGCAGACGTTCCAGAGTCCGGACGAGGCGATGTCTGCGGGCGGCCCGAAGATGATGATGTGCGTGGTGAGCGGCATTTTTGAAACAGGCACTTACGAGTACGATGGCAACCTTGCGTATGTCGGCATTTCGGATTTGCAGAAGTTGCTCGGCATGGGAAACACCGTGACCGGCATCCAGTTCCGCATCAAGGATCATTGGAAAGCGGGCGAGGCGGTCGATAGCATGGCTACGTGGCTGTCTTATCCGTACTACGGGATGGATTGGAAGTCCAAGAACATCACGCTGCTCAAGTGGATGAATTACGAAAAGTTCATTGTGGCGGCGGTGATTTGTTTGATTATCTTGGTCGCTGCATTCAACATCATCAGCTCCCTCATTATGGTGGTTATCGACAAAACGAAGGAAATCGGTATCTTGCGCAGCATGGGCTTTAGCAAGGCGGGCGTGATGCGCGTGTTCATGCTGATGGGAAGTTTCATTGGCGTGGGCGGAACCGTTGTGGGTGGGACGATTGGTCTTGTGCTTTGCAAGTTGCAAGAGGCTTACCACTTTATCAAGCTTCCGGGCGATGTTTACGTGATTCCATATTTCCCGATTTCTGTGCATGCGATTGATGTGATTTTGATTTTTGTCATTGGTATTGTACTTTGCGTGTCGGCAACGCTTTTGCCCGCATGGAAGGCTAGCCGCTTGGATCCCGTAGGAGCGATTAGACATGAATAATTTTTTAGTAGACGGTAGACAGTAGGAAGTAGACGGTTTTGCTATGTTCTATGCTGTTTTGTCATTAATAATTAGACCATTTTATGTCAAAAGGATTTTTAATATTTTGTTTTTTATTTTAAGCATCACTTCCTACTTCCTACTTCCTACTTCCTACTATGTCTAGTTTACTTCAAACCATCAATCTTCGGCGAGTCTTCTCCGAGACGGGTGAATCTCTTGAAATCCTGAAGGGCGTGAATTTTTCGATGGAAGCGGGGGAACTTGTGGCGCTCACGGGTTCTTCGGGTTCCGGTAAATCGACGTTCCTGAATTTGGTCGGAATGCTCGATACTCCGACTTCGGGCGAGATTTTATTCAACGGCAAACCGCTTAGCAAGTTCAATAGCGAAGAACGCGATATGTATCATCGGAAACATGTTGGGTTCGTTTTCCAGTTTCATCATTTGCTCACGGAATTTACGGCGTTGGAAAATGTCTGCGTGCCGGGCCGCATTCTCGGGACGCCCGAAAAGGAATGCCGCGAACGTGCTGAGATGCTTTTGGAAACGGTTGGTCTCAAAGATCGCCTCAAGCATTTGCCGCGAGAACTTTCGGGCGGTGAACGCCAGCGAATTGCAATTGCGCGTGCGCTCATGAATAATCCGTCCCTTGTGTTTGCGGATGAACCGAGCGGAAACCTAGACGAAGCGAATTCGGCGAAGTTGAACGAACTCTTTGGCGAACTCAATGAAAAGTTCCATCAGGCGTTCTTGATTGTGACGCATGATGAAAAATTGGCACAGTTTGCAAAACGTCGAGTCGTCATGCATAACGGAGTGATTCAATAGTGAGTGGCTAGTAAACAGTGGCTAGTAAACAGGATTAGTTAGGCGGCTACGCCGCGATTATAAAAAACTTCCTACTTCCTACTGCCTACATCCTACTAATCACTAACTACTAACCACTAATCACTATAGATAAGTAACTATCTTTTGAGTGTGATAAGAGAATGAATAGGAGATTCCCGCTCAGCGGCGGGAATGACAAAAGCAATTATGGCAGATATTAACGGTATTTTTTCAGCGAAGGCGAAGGCCGCTCTGCAAGCGGCTCGTATTGCGGCACGCAATTTAGGTAGCGATTGTGTGACGGTGGAACATCTGTTGTTTGGTCTTGTTCGTGAGGATTCTGGTGTTGCCTCCGAAACATTGAAAGCGCTTAAGGTCAACCTCACGGAGCTGAGCGAAACGATCCAGCGCGCGTTGAGTACGAATGGTGGCCTTATGACGGTCGGTGGCGATGCTCACGGCGGTCTTTTGACGTTTACGGGGCAGTGCAAGGCAGTGCTTTACAATGCCGCTAAGATTGCCAAAGAAGAGGGCGTTCAGTTCATTGGTCCGGAACATTTGATGCTTGCTATTTTGCAACAGACTGATTCTCCGGCTGCGGCAACGCTTTCGACGTACAATGTGACGTTTGAAAATTATCAAGAAATGTTGATGCAAATCAAGCGTCAGGCTGATGGTCAGCCGTTGGATGATGGTCAGTCCGAAGATGAACCGCGTGAACGTTATACGCAGACGCGTCAGGCTTCTCCGTCGCGCTCCAAGACTCCGATTCTGGAACATTTCGGTCGTGACCTTACAGCGATGGCTCGCGCTGGCAAACTTGATCCGATTATCGGTCGTGAAGCTGAAATTGAACGCTTGATCCAGATTCTGTGCCGTCGCAAAAAGAACAACCCGGCGCTCATCGGTGAACCGGGTGTGGGTAAGACCGCTATTATTGAAGGCCTTGCACTCAAGATCGTGCAGCGCAAGATTCCGGACCTCTTGGCCAACAAGCGCGTAGTGACGCTCGATGTGGCTGCAATGGTTGCCGGTACAAAGTATCGTGGCCAGTTCGAAGAACGCGTGAAGGGCCTCATCATGGAACTCCAGCGCGTGGGCAATTCCGTGATTCTCTTCATTGACGAACTCCATACGATTGTAGGTGCTGGTGGCTCCGAAGGTAGCCTCGATGCATCGAATATCTTTAAGCCCGCTCTTGCTCGTGGCGAACTCCAGTGCATTGGCGCGACGACGTTTGATGAATACCGCAAGTATATCGAAAAGGATGCTGCGCTCGAACGCCGTTTCCAGACGATTGTGGTAAACCCGCCGACGGTCGAAGATTCCATCCAGATTCTCGATGGCCTTCGCCCGAAGTATGAGCAACATCATAATGTTCATTACACGCCGGATGCCGTGCGTGCCGCTGTTGAATTAAGTGAACGTTACATCAGCGAGCGATTCTTGCCGGACAAGGCGATTGACGTGCTCGATGAAGCGGGCGCACGAGTTCGTTTGAATTCCATCAAGATTCCGCAAGACTTGCAGAACATGGAAGACGAACTCGGTGAATGTCTCCAGAAGAAAGAAGAAGCTGTTGCCAATCAGGATTATGCCTCTGCGGCGGACTATCGCGCCCGCGAAGAAGATTTGCAGAACTTGATTGCTGAACGCAAAAAGCAGTTGCAAAATGAAAATACGGAAACACCGATTGTCGATGATAACGTTATTCGTGATGTTATCAGCAAGATGACGGGAATCCCGGTTCGCAGGCTCGGTGGAGAAGAAGCGCAAAAGCTGATTCACCTTGGCGATGAAATCAAGCAGCACGTGATTGGTCAGGACCAAGCTGTTGATGCCATTGTGAAATCGATTCGCCGTAGCCGTGCTGGCATCCGCAACAACAAGCGCCCGATGGGCAGTTTCCTCTTCCTTGGCCCGACGGGTGTGGGTAAGACGGAACTTGCGAAGGTGCTTTGCAAGGAACTTTTCGGCAGTGAAGATTCGCTTGTGCGTATCGACATGAGCGAATACATGGAAAAGCATAGCGTGAGCCGCTTGATTGGTGCGCCTCCGGGATACGTAGGCTTTGAAGATGGCGGTGGTCAGCTCAGCGAAAAGGTGCGCAAGCATCCGTATTCTGTGGTGCTCTTGGATGAAATCGAAAAGGCGCATCCGGACATTTACAACTTGCTTCTCCAGATTTTGGACGATGGCATTTTGACGGATAGCTATGGCCGCAAAATTAACTTCAAGAATACGATTATTATCATGACGAGTAACGCCGGTGCTCGCGAAGTCCGCCATAGCAGTGGCATGGGCTTTACCAAAATGGGCGAGACGGATGATTACGAACGCATGGAAACTGCCATTCGCGAAGAAGTGAAGCGCGTGTTCTCTCCGGAATTCCTGAACCGTGTGGATGAGCAGATTGTGTTTCGCGCCCTCTCGAAAAAGGACCTCGTTTCTGTCGTGGATATCCAGATGGGATTCTTGCAGAAGAATCTTTCGGACCGCGGAATCCTTTTGGAAATGAGCCAGGAAGCAAAGGAATTTGTAGTAAACCACAATTACGATGCTTCGTTGGGTGCACGTCCGATCCGCCGCTCCATCCAGAATCTGGTGGAAGACGAAATCGCTGAAGGCCTTTTGCTCGGGACGATGACGGACTTCTCCACAATTTACGTGGGCGTCGAAGACGGCAAGCTGTCTTTTAAATGCGAGAAAATACAATCGTAGAGCTATGGGCACGGAGCTAAAGCTCCTTTGACGCTTCCAGCGTCCGCGGCTGCACTCGGTCATAGAAAATGCAAGCATTTTCTGCGACACTCGTTTTGCACGCTATTGAGCACGCTTCGCTTTGGGCTATGAGGTCGCCTTGTTTTGCAAGGCTTTGGGCATTTCTTATTACAATTGCCCATACCTCAAAGGGGCGCAAGCCCCGAGCTCATACCTCATACCCCACATCCCATACTCCATAGCTGAAAAGCGTCTTTTTCGACGTTCTAAGCTCTAAGTTCTAGGTTCTAAAAGCTATATTTGCCTCGGAATTTTAACAATCAACCTATGAGGTTATCAATGTCTCAGATTTCTGCTGTTCTTATTTTTGGTGCTCCGGGTTCTGGCAAGGGCACTGTGGGCGCAAAGCTCGCTGCAACGACTGCTCTCAAGCACCTTTCCACGGGCGACATCTTCCGTGGCATCGCTCCGTCTAGCGAATCCGGCAAGCTCCTTGCTTCTTACTCCAGCAAGGGCCTTCTCGTTCCGGACGAAGCCACCGTTGAAATCTTCGGCCGCTTTGTCGAAGGTCTCGTGAACACGAACAAGCTCAACCCGGAAAAGGACACCCTCCTCCTCGACGGTATTCCTCGCACGGTTGCTCAGGTCGATCTCATCAAGCCGATCGTTGACGTGAAGCACATCTTTGTTCTCGACATCAAGGACGAAGAAACCATCGTTGCTCGCCTCCTCAACCGCGCCAAGATCGAAGGCCGTAAGGACGACGCTGACGTGAACGTCATCAAGAACCGTCTCAATGTTTACAAGGAATCCACTGCTAAGGTTCTCGAAAAGTACGATCCGAAGATCATCAGCCACATCGTTGGCGACAACACTCCGGACGAAGTCTTCCTCGACGTGCTCAAGGCATACGTGGACTTCACGAAGAACGCTTAATTGATTTGAACAAACTGTCATCCTGGAGGCTGAAAAGCCGATAGGATTGATAAGTGACAAATAAAGTTAACATAGTTCCGGCTCATTTGAGTCGGGCTTTTTTTGTATATTGCGGAAAATAATAAAGATAAATTTATGAGGATTGGAAAATGAGATTGATGATGTGTATGGATTCGTGGAAAACGCGGGGCTTAAATGTTCTTATCGTGCTGTTGCTGGCATTGACGTTTGTCGCATGTAATGAAGATAAGAATGAATTCTTTGATGAATCTCAATTAATGATAACGGTGCAGTTCGATAATAGGGTGGTTGAAAAAAAAGAAGAGAAAAAGTCCCTTTACAAATCAAAGAAAAGTTCTTGGGGAAATAAAAGATCTTGTACAGGTTTCCCCAAAAAAATAGCGTATTTTTCTACGAAAAACTCCATTGGAGATACTTTAAATTTTACTCCCGAAGAAAAATTAAAGAATTACCAAAAAAGTTTCAAAATTTGGAGCGGCGCTTATAGGCTTAAATCAAAAAAATCCAGTTCGGATAGATCATCTGTTAATCAAGATACATCTTTCCTTAAGTTGAATGACAATTTTAAGATTCCGTATGTCGGAAGAAATCTGAATGTTGGTGGGGAAGAATATAGTGCTTCAGAACTTGTTGAAACGATAAAAGTTTTTAATGAAAAATTGCTTGGTGTAATCCAAGAGAATATGACTGGACCTTGGAATTCTATAAAGCTTGATTTGACTGAATTAAGGAAAACAGTAAAAAATTTGACTGTTACTGAGAAGTCCCAGAAAAAAATGAATGTTAACGATTTCTTTTATGAGATAGATGTCAAGGTTAAAAAAATATGTAGTGAGTGCTATTCAAAAACATTCGACCTGCTTAATTTGAATGAAAATTTAAAAGAAGTTAAATTATCGACATATGATGTTTTGCTTGTAGATTTTTATCCCAAAGTAAAAAAACAAAAAGTTCATTTTGATAATCATGAAATAGAATCGAAAATTGAAGTAGCTGTTTCGACAAAAGCTAGAGTTTATCAAGAAGGATATCATTTTATCCTTTCGTCCAATGTCATGGAAATTTTGGTTGATGTTTTGGGTGTTACACCGAAGAATACTAAAAATATGCGACTTTGCGTAAAAGATGATTATTTGAAAATTTTAATAACAAGTGAAGGAATAACAGATAATGTTGTTGTAAATAGTTTTAATCAATCAACGGAGATTATTTCTATAATCAAAGGTGATGCGAAGGATAGTGTGAATGATTATTTTCAAAATTATTATTTAAAATTCAATGATGGTTTAAATGTTCTAGATTCGATAAAAATTCCTTTCTTGAATAAACTGTTTTTCTCTGTTAATCAAAAAAATCTTAGTATAAAGAGTGTTCTTGAGTCTATTGAAAATTACAGTAGACTTCTTCAATTTTATGTGGATTCTAATTTAGATGTAAAAGGAACGGGTGACGGTGGAATACTTAATTTAAAAGGAGTAGGGAAAATGTTGAGGTTGTACTATGACAGAAATATTCCGTTACGTAATGCCGCTATGTGTAACAAATCTTTTGATTACTTATTTCTTCCCTACAATAAAAGGAATTTTATTGATTTAACGAAACCGATAGAGAAAAAGTATCGTAAAATGAAACTCCCCGAAAATGAAAATGTTTTGGTGTATCGAATTACACCAGCATTATTACGATACAATCAGATTGTTGATTTTGGATTGTTGAAAGTTCAAAATTTTACGGTTGATTTTGAAACCTATGTAAAGCAGGCTTTTTATATAGCTGGTGATTTTGTGATTGGTGAAGACTGTTACCTTGATGACGTTGATTTAAAATTATCTGCACGCGTGAATGAAATAAAACTTGGTGATAAAAAAATTTTATTTGAAAATGGTAGGCTTAATTATTTGATAAATATGCATATGATATATGAGGGCTTAAAGAATATTGTTATGACTCTACCATCGTTTTTGAATTTAGATTACGAATCCTTGACGATTATGGATGGCGATAGGATTGTAGCGACTGTGAATAACCAGAATCATAAAGAACGTTTTAGCTATGATTTTAATATTGACAAATGGATGATTCCAAGTTCCTTGAAACCGTATGTAACGTTGCCTAAACGTAATATGAAATTTGACGAGTAATAAACTTATGAGGCTTGGAAAATGAGATTGTCGGTGTGTATGAATTCGTGGAAAACGCGGGGCTTAAATGTTCTTGTAATGCTGTTGCTGGCATTAGCGTTTTCCGCATGCAATGAAGATAAGGATATAGCCAAAAATCATCGTGAGAATGTTGTGGAACCTTCTGTGATAGAGGTTCACCCAAAACCACGTGTACACCCACATCCCAAACCTGGTGTACGTATTCATCCATCGCAATTTAGTTGGAGATTCCGTCCTGCTGATCGTCCTAAGATAAATTATCTTTTCCCGAAAGGCTCCATTGAAGATACTGTAAATTATACTCCTGAAGAAAAAGCAAAGAATTACCAGAAAAGTTTTAAAATTTGGAGCGGCGTTTATAGGCTTAAATCACAAAAAACGGCTTCTGATACATCCTCTCTTAAATTAGATGAAAATTATGAAATCCCGTTTGTCGGGAAAAAATTGAAAATAGGGGATAACGAGTATAGCATTTTTGAAATGCTTGAACTCGTAAAAAAAGAAAAAACGGCTTTGTTGAATGTAATCGCCTCGAAAATTAAGTGGAGCAACCTTTCTTTCCGATTGGATTTAAACGAATTGCGAAAAAGTATTGATTCTTTACAAACTATTAAAGAATTGTTTTCTGAAATAGATTTTAAGATGGGTATAAGTGGTTATATCATTTCTAATAGATCAGAAATAAAATCTCATTCAATAGATCTTTTGAATTTGGATACAAATGATCAATTTGTTGAATTTCCACTTTATAACAAGTTTTTTATAGAATATACTCCTAAAATAAAAAATCAGAAAGTTAAATTAGGCAACCTTAGAACAGAAACCGAAGTGGATGCATCTATTTTGACGGAAAATACAATGCATTATGAAAATGAAAAGATTTTATTTTCATCTAACGTGATATCGGTTGTTTTGGATTTTCCAGGCATAACAGATGAAAAAACAGAGTCTTTGCCGATTGGTGTTAAGTGGGATTTTTTGAACATTTCTATAACGGGAAATGGTGTTGTAGATAATGTAGGCCCAATAGAAAAAGTTAAGAAGGTCAAAAGAGTCGATTTCCCTGTAAAAGATTATTTGGAACAATACTATGATAAAAATTTTTATCTGTCTATAGAAGAATATTTCGGTGCGTTTGAAGAATTAGAAATTCCTTTTTTAGATAATCCTGTTTTTTCATTTGGAAGAGATTTTTTTAGTCTGAAAAACTTAATCGAAACCATTGATAATTATGACCGATTTGTTCTGTATGCTACTACGGAGGCTACAGAATTGAAGGAAGGCGTTGAAGGCGGAAAAATTAAAATAAAAGAGATAACCGATTCGCTTAAGCGACATATTCGCAAAAACATGACATTACGGAATGTCTCGATGTATAATAAATCCTTTGAAGATTTGGATGATGTCTATAATAAAAGTGGACTGATTAATTTAATGAGCTATTCGAAGGTAAAAAAGAATCGAACGATTCGACTTCGGGATCAAGAAAATGTTTTGGTTTATAAAATAACGCTTAAACCACTTGAACTTACTAAGAATATTGATTTTGGCTTGTTTAAAACTGAAAGTTTTGATGTTGATTTTGTTGCTTATATCCAGCATCGTATTTATCTTTTGTTGGGTTACATGGTTCTTGATAACAGCTATGTTGACGCTATTGATTTAAAGCTATCTGCTCGCGTGAATGAAATTAATCTTGGCGATAAAAAGATTTTGTTTGGCGATGGTTCTTCGAAAAATAATGGAAGACTTGATTATTTTATACGTATAAGCCCGGATGCCGAGGATTCATCTAAAATTGTAAAACCTGCATTGAATTTAGATTACGAATCCTTGACGATTATGGATGGCGATCGGATTGTAGCGACTTTGAATAATCAGAATCATAAAGAACGTTTTAGCTATGATTTCAAACGCAAGAAATGGATGATTCCAAGTTCCTTGAAACCATACGTAACGCTAGCTAAAAGCAATGTGAAATTTGATGAGTGATGATAATATTCGTTTTGGCTGAAAAATTTTTTTACATGTGTTTTGATTTGTTTTTTATTTGGGATAATTTATATATTGTCCCAAACTTTCAATAAAAAGGAGTTATTTATGAATTATAAAAAAGTTGGTTTGGGTATTGCTCTTTCGACAGCGATGAGCTTTATGGCTTGCGGAGATGATAGTTCTTCATCTCCGGTTTTTGATGCCCCGAGTAATCAAAATTCTTCTTCAAGTGTCGGAAATTCTGCTCCGGAATCTAGCTCTGCTGTAAGTTCTTCGAGTGTTTCTGATGCAAATTCTAGTTCTTCTGCAACAGTTTCTAGTTCTTCCGTTGCTAAAGCTGAACCTTGCACTTTTGCGGCTACAGACAATCTTTGGGAAATGTCTTACAAGGCAAGCAATAGCAAGGGTAATGCCAATGTCAAGACTATCTATAAAATTGATGGCGAAAACCTTGTTATTCTCGATACGATCCGCTATACGGGTAACCAGGCTAGTATGATTTGCAGGATCGCTGATGGTGCTTCTGATTTTAGTTCCAGTGATGGTCAATTTGTTGGCGTGCAGTATTGCGACGGTAGCACGGTTGTCATTGCCGGTACGGTTACACAAAAGGGTTACTTTGCAGCTAACGCTCGCGAAACTGTTCATGCCGCCGTGCAGAAAGCTTGTGGCGTAGCGGTTAACGGCGGATCCTATGATAAGATTCCTCTTGCAACAAAGACGACTTGCGATTTCAAGGCCGAAGACAATGTGTGGTCTTATTCTTATCTCGATGAAGGCTGGCGTGGTCAGGACAGCGTTGTCGTGATTCAGTCGTTCCTTTTTGATAAGAAGTTGCGCGTGAAGGCTGAACAGCATCCGTTGCAGCATGCAGAATGCATTGCGAAGAACTTCACGGATATTTCTGGAAACAATTACTGCTCCGCTGATGGCTTGATGGATGTTTCTTCTTCGGGCATTACCTCTGAAAAGGAATCTATGTACAATAGCGAACTTCGCATGTGCAAGGAAAAAATTCCGGCCGGCAGCGAAACGGAATCCAGCTCTAGCTCTGTAACGGATTCTGGATCTAGCTCCAGCACCGGATCCGTCTCTACGGGTGATATGGTTTCTTGCGATATTCCGGGCGTTTTGGGCGAATGCCTCGAATACCCGGCCGGTAGCGATGAAGCTGTGCAGATGGCTTCGATGTGCGAATCTACCTTGATGGGAACACTCGGCACTGGCTGCGCAAAGTAAGTTCATAAAATTACGCTATTTGATGGCCTCGGGTTAATCCCGGGGTTTTTTGTGTGTGCAAAACGCATCATGCTCGCGTAGTCGGGAATCCTGTTGTGTCATATACGAAAAATCTTTAATTCTGCTATTGATTTTTTAATGAAAATACTGATTTTGTATCATTGGTAAACAATAAAACCTATATTTGTTTACATGAAACCGATAACAGAATACAAAGATTACCATTCTTTGATCAAGGATTTCTACGAAGATCGAAAAAGAACTTCGTATTTTTCCTGGCGGGAATTCGCGAAACTAGCGGGGTTTTCTTCTCCGACTTACTTGCGGCTTGTGAGCGAAGGCAAGAGCAATTTGAGCCGCGTGACAATGCCCCGTATGATTTCGGCAATGGAACTTGCCGGTTTCGAAGCGGAATATTTCAAGGCGTTGGTGAATTTTTGCAATGCCAAGGACGACTCCGCTAAAATGCCGTTCTGGAAACAGATGCGCCAGATAGCACTGGAATATAAAGTACGCGTTGTCGATAAAGAAGCTGTAGAATACTTTGACGGTTGGAAAAATTCCGTAATCCGCGAACTGGCTCCGAGGATGAAGGGCGCTACTCCAGGGGTGATTGCGAAAAAATGTTGCAACGAAATCTCCGCTGCCGATGTCAGTGCGTCGCTCGATTTTTTAACGAAAGCAGGATTCCTAAAGAAAGATGCTGACGGAGCGTACCGTCAAACAGAAAAGAACGTTACAGCATCCAAAGAAGGTATGGTCTATGCCGTGCATGCGATGCAACACAAAATGTTGCAACTTGCCGATGAATCTATCGAACGCTTTGCACCGGATGTACGCAACGTTTCTGGCGTGACTTTTACGGTAAACCGAGAATGCTACAAACGAATTTCTCAGGAAGTGGATGCTTTCAGGAAGAAAATCATTGCGATTGCGGCGGATGCTGAAAACGCTGACCAGATTTACCGTCTGAATTTACAACTGTTTCCGATGACATGGAAATTAAATGAGGAGGCTTGATATGAAAAAACTTTGCAGTTTATTTGCTCTTGGAATGCTTCTCTTTTGGGCCGCATGTTCTGAAGAAAACGTCTCTCCTGTATCGGGTTCGACCGAAGACCCGAACATGGTGACTGCTGATTCATCGATGTATGTCCATTGCAGTCGCATCGCATCGGGAAAATCGCAAAATTCTGAGGATTCGGGATGCTATTGGTCCGGTGATATGTGGAATCGCACGTCCGGTTATCGCGTACATACTGGTTATGATAACGGAACAAATACATCGGGTATTTGGACTTGGTCTGTGAACGCTTTAAATGATAGCATTGTTCATACCGGTTGGAACTTCCCGCTCGCCGATACCGATGATTCGACAGCTCTTGCTGATGTTATTGACAAATGTAATGGTAGTTTGTGTGGAACTATTGAATTTAAACAGTTACCGGATTCTTTACGATATGTCCCTGTTCCCAGTAGAGAAATCACTTCGTTTACTCTGAAATTCAGTTTAGCAGGCAAGGATTCTTCTGGTAAGTTTGAAAGTGCCGATGTGCACGACATGCAAGGTATTTGTATAGAATATATTGCAGTTGGCATGGAAATAGAATTGGATCTCGGTGATTCCTTGAATACTGTCATGGCTGGATATTTTTATAATGTCAAGCTACCGTACTATCCGAAAGAAAACGCAGATGGGGGTGTAAACGGAAAAGAAGTGTGTTATCCATGGAATAGCTTTGTTTTGCCTAGAGATGTTGGAATCAAGGGCATCCCGATATCGATGGATGAAGCTCTCTCACATTTGCAGGGATTTCGCTTTACTATATCAACGAATTATAACTATGGTTATCCTGTCAGCGAATACTTTGATATTATCAGTTTAGGCCGTTATTCGGGAAATGCTCCTACCACGAACTTACATTCCGTAGATAAAAGTTGTAGTCCCGATTCTGTGAGAGATTATTTTTGTGAATGTACTTATCCGGACGAACGGAGTGAACGTGAAGGATTCGAGAAAACATTACGCTATATCAATGAGAAAATTGGACAGATAAAAAATGAGTCCTCGATTATTTCAGATAAAACAGAAAAATGCTTTGGACACATACCTACGCCCTACATTACGGAAACGCATAAAGTTGTAAACTGGGAGCGTCCGTGCGACAATCCAATCCCAAAGACTTTGGTATGTGCAGACGGCTCCGTCAGCGAGTCTCGAGAGTTTACTCAAATGATGGAAATTTTTGACGCTAAGGCAAACGTTGTTTTTGAACAACAAAAGTTGATTGTTGATTCGCTCTTTGGTGAGTGTATGAAATTGCGAGATACTTTGTTCAATGGTGAAATTGTTCCTGATTCTTGCCGTATTGACGAAATCCTTATGGATAGGAGCGTTCATTACTTGCCCTATACAAAAGATGCTTCCGTGGCGGCAAATGCTGCATTTATAGACGAATTAGATTCCCTTTCTAAATTGGATTCTTTGGACGAGGCTTCCAAATACTGTGTTCTTCAATTTAACTCAAGGGAACCCCGTCTGGTTTCTTCCCTTAAAAAGCGTCCATTGGCAGAGCCTTTAATTACACATCCGATGGTCAAATCGATTCGTTGTGAAAGCGGAAACGTGTATTACACCAGCGAATATAAGGAATTTTTGCAGGAACTTGGGCTTAAAGACGATACAGATTCTTTGGATGTTTATAATGCTGCAAAAAAATATTACCTAGATCAGCGTAAAAATGCATTAGACAATTGCGTAGATAGCTATGGAAAAAATGGAATCATCTGGAATGCTGTTTGGACGAAAGTCAATACCGGATTTGACAATGGTTCGGGAACTTCGGGCAAATGGTTCTATGTGACGGATTCTGCGGATGGCGGAAAATCGCATATTGAATGGAATAATGGTTATGTCGTTAAAGATTGGAACGACCCGAACGCTTTAGATACATTGCTTCGGAATGATGGACAATTGAAAGGAAGTGCTTATTTTGCCAAAACCTCGATACGAACTCCTTTTGTGAATCTCGGTTTTTGGCTTGCCGGGGAAGACGGCAAGGGAGGCCATGACGCGGTTGATATTACGGATAAAGAGGGAATATGTTTGGATTTTGACCTTTCAAATACAGGATATACAAGTACAGGATTTACTCGAGTTTATTTGCAACTTGACATGAGCGATTCACTGGGTGCTACTATCAATTTTGATTTATTTTCGGCTCGTCTGCGTTCAACGAATTCGACCGTTCTGAATTGTTATGTATGGGAAGATTTTAGACAAGCGGGATGGGGAACCAAAATGGAGTTGAAAGAGGCTCTTAAACATGTGACTGGGATAAAATTCCATTTCGAATATACCGGTCAAGAAGAATCCGTTGTCGATTTTTCAATTAAGCGAATTGCGTTCAAGAATCCATACATGTTATAAACTTGCAGAGTTATAGAGTCCAACCCAAAAAGCGACCGGAGAAATCCGGTCGCTTTTTGCATAAAGAAAGCCACCGGCGTGAACCGGTGGCAAATTTGTTTTGAAATGTCATTCCCGACTTGATCGGGAATCTCCTTATGCCAAAGCCTTAATAATAGCGTCGCCCATGCCGGTTGTGCCGACCTTGGTGCAGCCTTCCTGGTAGATGTCGCCAGTGCGGTAGCCCTGAGCAATCACCTTTTCGCAAGCAGCTTCGATAGCCTTTGCAGCTTCTTCTTCCTTGAAGGTGTAGCGGAGCATCAAAGCCACGGAGAGAATCTGGGCGAGCGGGTTTGCGATACCCTTGCCAGCGATGTCCGGAGCGGAACCACCGGCCGGTTCGTACAGACCGAAGGAGCCTTCGGCGATAGAAGCGGACGGGAGGAGGCCCATGGAACCGGTAAGCATGGCGCATTCGTCGGTGAGAATGTCGCCGAAGAGGTTCGGGCAGAGGAGCACGTCGAATTCACGCGGGCGCTTCAGGAGCTGCATGGCGGCGTTATCGACATAGAGGTGTTCGAGAGTCAGTTCCGGATAGTCCTTGATGACTTCGTTCACGACTTCGCGCCAGAGAACGCTGGTGGTGAGCACATTGGCCTTGTCGATGGAAGCAACCTTCTTGTTGCGGAGCATAGCGGCGTCGAAAGCGAAGCGGGCAATGCGTTCCACTTCGTAGCGGCTGTACTTCATGGTGTCGAAGCCGATTTCTTCCTTGGAGCCCGGAACGCCTTCGCGGCCCTTCGGCTGGCCAAAGTAAACGTCACCCGTCAGTTCGCGGACGGTGAGGATGTTGAAACCGTCACCGACGATGTCAGCGCGGAGCGGGCAAGCGCCTGCAAGTTCCTTATAGACGCGGGCCGGGCGGAGGTTGCAGAAAAGCTTGAAGTGCTTACGGAGCGGCAGCAGTGCGCCGCGTTCCGGCTGCAGGTTCGGGGGGAGGTGTTCCCACTTC